>JBKOVW010000115.1:0-2824 GCA_046724095.1 Actinomycetota bacterium
TCGTCTCGCTCGCCTGGCCGGCGGCCGCCTGGCCGCATGCGACGCTCGTCCGCGTCACGCCGGAGAACAGGGCCGTCCTCTCGACGCCGCCGACGGCCGTGCGCCTCGTCTTCGACGACAACGTGCGTGCAGGCTCCGGGATCAAGGCGATCCGCAACGACGGCGGCGCGTCGGTGCTCGACGGGAAGGCGCGTGTCGTCGGCGGCCGGACGCTCGTCGTGCCGCTCCGCCACGGCCTACCCGATGGGGACTACACCGTCCTCTGGCGCGTGGTCTCCGACGACGGGCACACCATCGCCGGCGTCTCCGTCTTCGGGGTCGGCGCCGGGCGGCCGACTCCGACGGCGGCGCTGTCGGTGCGGAACGGCCCGAGTGTGGAGAACGTCGCGTCGCGCTGGTTGCTCCTTGCCGGGCTGCTGACCGCGGTTGGGGCGGCCTTCTTCCGGCTCGCGGTGGCACCGGTGTCGATGCGCGTCTTCCTCGGGGCGTTCCTGCTGGTGTTCATCGGGGTGTCGGGGCTCCTGCACGACGTGCCGCTGTCGAGCCGGTTCGGCGGGACGATGGCGGCGGTCGGCCTCATCGCCGCGGTCGGCGCGGTCTTCGCCGCGGTTGCGCCGATCTTCCCGGTAGTCGAGCCGCTCGTCCTGGTGGCGGCCGTGCTGCTGGTGGCGGGGCCGTCGATCGCCGGCCACGCGCTCGATCCGGGACGCTCTCGACTCGAGCTCGTCGACGACGTGATCCATGTTGCGGCCGCATCCGTCTGGCTCGGCGGCCTGCTTGCGCTCGGGCTTGCGCTACGGGCCAGTGGAGAGAGGGCCGAGTTGATGCGCCGTTTCTCGAATATCGCCGTCGTCTCCGTCGCCGTCCTTGCGATCACGGGTGTCATTCGTGCGCTGGCGGAGCTCAGCTCCGTCAGCCAGCTCTGGTCGACGGGATACGGTCGGACGTTGATCGTGAAGACGGCGCTGCTGGTCGTGCTGGTCGCGATCGGGTGGGTGAATCGCTACCGCCTCGTACCTGGGTTGCGCGTCGACGCTCTGCGTCGCAATGTCGCGGCTGAGCTCGTCCTGTTCGCCGGGCTCGTAGTCGCCGTCGCGCTGCTGACGGATCTCCGCCCGGGCCGCGACCGCACCGCAGCGGCGGCGGTCGTGGCGGGGCCGCCGCCGCTGCCCGCGGCGGGCATGGTCGTCCAGGCGCAGGAGTCCGGGGACTACGGGGTCGCGCTCGCATACCGCGCGCCCGGCGAGGAGGTGACCGTGCTCGGCCAGGACGGCCAGGGCGTGAACGGCCTGACGGTGAGGGTGAACGGCGTCAAGGCCGGCTCGTGCGGATCGGGGTGCTACGGCGCGTTCGTCCCGCTGAGGGGCACCGCGACGGTGGCGGTGAACGGCGACGTCCTGCGCTTCGCGATACCGGCGCATCCGAAGCCCGCGTCGGCGCTCGTCGCGAAGGCGACGCGGAAGTTCCGCGCGCTCCGCAGCGTCGATTACGTCGAGCGTCTGGCGTCGAGCCCCCGGAACAAGGTCGTGTCCGAGTTCACGCTCGAGCGGCCGAACAAGCTCGAGTACCGGATCCGGGGCGGTGCGTCGGGGATCGTGATCGGCGCACGCCGCTGGGATCGCGCCGCGAGAGGCAGGTGGTTCGAGTCCGCGCAGACGCCGACGCCGCAGCCGGAGCCGATCTGGGCCGGACACTTCACGAACGCGTTCCTGCTCGACACGACGCCGTCGGCATACGTCGTGGCGTTCATGAAGCCGCTCGGCCCGACGTGGTTCACGCTGCGCCTCGACCGCAAGACGCTGCTCCCCCGCAACCTGCGCATGACCACCGCCGCGCACTTCATGAGGCACCGCTATCTCCGCTTCAACGCACCGCCGCGCATCAAGCCACCGCAATGACCTGAAGAGACAGGTCTTAGGGACAGTCCCTAAGACGTGTCCCTAGAGGCCGAGCTGCCTCGCGATGACCATGCGCTGCACCTCGTTCGTGCCCTCGCCGATCTCGAGGATCTTCTGGTCGCGGTAGAGGCGTGAGATCGCGTACTCGTCCATGTACCCGTAGCCGCCGTGGATCTGGAGCGCCCAGTTGGCGGCGCGGTGGGAGAGCTCGCCCGTGTAGAGCTTGGCCTGCGCGGCCGCGAGGGCGAAATCGCGGCCCTGATCCTTGAGCCACGCGGCCTTGTAGACGAGCGCGCGCCCGGCCTCGATCTCCGTCGCCATGTCGGCGAGCCTGAACTGCACTGCCTGGAACCTGGAGATCGGCTGGCCGAACTGCTTGCGCTCCTGCGCATATGCATACGCGAGGTCGTACGCGCCCTGCGCGAGCCCGACGCCCATGGCCGCGACCGAGATCCGTCCGCCGTCGAGGATCTCGAGGAACTGCCGAAAGCCCTGTCCACGCGGCCCGAGCAGGTTCTCCTCGGGCACCGTGCAGTCCTCGAAGGAGAGCTCGCGCGTGTCGGACGCGTGCCAGCCGAGCTTCTTCATCGGCTTGGAGATCGCGTAGCCGGGCGTGCCGTTCGGGACGATCAGGTTCGACACTTCGTCGTCGCCGGTGCGCGCGGTGATGGACACGCACGCGGTGATGTCGGTGCCGGCATTCGTGATGAAGATCTTGGAGCCGTTGATCACCCACTCGCCGTCGCGGAGCTCCGCACGCGTGCGCGCCGCGCCCGCATCGGAGCCCGCATCCGGCTCGGTCAGGCCGAACGCGGCGAGCTTCTTGCCCGCGGCCAAATCCGGGAGCCACCGCCGTTTCTGCTCCTCGCTCCCGAAGTAGTAGATCGGCAAGGTGCCGAGCGAGTGGTGCGCGGCCATCGTGATCG
>JBKOVW010000229.1:0-8595 GCA_046724095.1 Actinomycetota bacterium
CCGAGGTCCTCGACGACGCGGTAGATGAGCTGCGAGTGCCCGACCTCGTCCTGCACCTTCGCCGTCAGAGCGAGCTTCCGCTGCAGCGTCGGCGCGCGCAGAATCCATTCGCGCTCGGGCAGCACGCCCATCAGCTCCGAGTTGCCGTGCATCTCGATGAACTTGACGAGCTTCGCCCGGTAGTCGTCGGGCATCCAGTCGGTCGTCTCGACCTGGCGGCCGGACTGGACGTACTCGAGGAATGCCTGTTCGCGCTCGGTCATCGACCCTAACGATCGTTAGGGTACCAGGGTGGGCACGAGGCGAAACGAGCTCACGCGCCAGGCCGCCCGGCTGTTCGCCGAGAAGGGCTATCACGGGACGTCGATCGGCGACCTGGCCGAGGCGATGGGCGTGCAGAAGGGCTCGCTCTACGCCCACATCGACTCGAAGGCCGACCTGCTCTGGGAGGTCGCGCGCGACGGTGCAGCTGCCTTCCACGCGGCGCTCGACGGCATCGACGATGCCCTGCCGGCCACCGAGAAGATCCGGCTCGCCCTACGCGCCCATCTCCGCGTCGTCGGCGAGCAGCTCGACGTCGCGACGGTCTTCATCCGCGAGTGGCGCTACCTCGAAGGCGAGCGGCGTGACGAGTTTCTCGCCGAGCGCCGCCGCTACGAGGAGCGGTTCCGCGCGCTGTTCCGCGAGGGCCGCGAGCTGGGCGGCCTGCGCACCGACCTCGACGACGCGACGACGACCTTGCTCGCGCTGTCGGCGGCGAACTGGGCCTACACGTGGATCCGCCCCGAAACGAACACCGATGAGCTCGCCGACCGCTTCTACGACGTCCTGCTCGACGGCATGCGCGGCTACGCCTCGCCCCGGTAGAGACATGTCTTAGGGACAGTCCCTAAGACATGTCCCGTGGGTCGACGCCGCCCCTGTACGTGATTGCCTCGAGCTGACGCCCGTCGGGATCTTCGAAGAAGAGGCCGACGGCGATCTCGTGGTCGCGCTCCTCGTTCTCGATCTCGGCCTCGTCGAGGGCGCGCTTCAGCGCGGTGCGCTCCTCCTCGGACATTCGGAACGCGATGTGAGTACCGGCGCCGCCTTGTTCGTGGATCGCGATCGCTCCCTGCTGCACGTATGCCATGACGGGATGCCCCTCTGTGCGGACGATCCGCGCGCCGAGAAAGCGCTCGTAGAACAGGGCCGCGGTCGCGGGATCGGGGCTCTCGACGGCGACGTGATCGAGCCGTGGCATGCTCGCGGACGATGAAGCGTGTGGTCCTGATCGTCAACCCGTTCGCGTCGCGCGTCGACGATGCGACCGTCTCCGCGGTCGAGCGCGCGCTGATGCAGGCTGCGTTCGTCCGCACCGTTCGGACGGAACGTCCGCGGCACGCCGTCGAGCTCGCGCGCGAATGGTCGGACGCGGACGCGTTGGTCGTCTTCTCGGGCGACGGCGGCTTCAACGAGGCCCTGAACGGGGTCGAGCGCGACGACTTGCCGATCGGCTTCGTGCCCGGCGGCGGCACGAGCGTGCTGCCGCGGGCCCTCGGTCTTCCGCGAGAGCCCGTGGACGCAGCCGAGCAGCTCGCGGATGCGGTCGCATACGACCGGACGCACACGATCTCGACCGGGCGCGTGAATGGACGCCGTTTCGCGTTCAACGCCGGGATCGGCATCGACGCCGAGGCGGTGCGCCGCGTCGACGAGCTCGGGCGCTCGCCCCAGGGCCGCCGGCCCGGCGACCTCGCGTTCGTCTCGACCCTCGCGAAGCTCCTCTTCGAGCGGCGTGGACGGTTCGATCCCGTGCTGGAGGTCGAGAGCTACGGGCGCGCCGCGTTCATCCTCGTCTCGAACGGCCACCCGTACACATTCCTGAAGGCGCTGGCGATCAAGACCGCCCCCGAGGCCGTCTTCGACGACGGCCTCGCCTTCCTCGCGCCGCGCTCTCTGACACCGCGCACGTTGCCGCCGCTCCTGTTCGCGCTCGCGACAGGTAGGCCGGCGCGCAATGCCTTCCGCGGCCACGACCTCGACCGGATCGAGGTGCGCTGCGATGCGCCGCTGCCGCTCCAGGTGGACGGGGAGGATCTCGGCGACGTGACGGAGGCCGTGTTCGAGGCCGAAAGAGCAGCGGTGACCGTGCTAGTCTGATAGTCCGGTGCGGACTATTCCGCAGCAGACTACGCCGTTGACGACGACCGAGGGCGTGATCCTCGGTCTGCTCTCGGAGCGGGAGCGTTCCGGCTACGACCTGCTGAAGCGCGCGGAGGGAAGCGTCGCGCACATGTGGGCGCCGGCGAAGAGCCAGCTCTACGCCGTCCTGCCCCGGCTCGTCGAAGCCGGCCTGGCGAGCTGCCGCATCGTCCGCCAACGCACCCGTCCCGACAAGCAGGTGTACCGGCTGACGCGCGCAGGTCGCGCGGCCGTGCGCGAGTGGCTCGAGAACGCGCCGCCGAAGTCGTGGGACGAGCTGATGCTCAAGGTGTTCTTCGCGGAGCTCTGCTCGCGCGAGGCGCTCGTGCGCCAGCTCGATGATTACGCGGAGGTTCAGCGCAGCTTCCTCGCGGAGTACGAGGCGATCACACCCGCGACGCGTTACGGCGCGCTGACGCTCGAGTACGGCCTCGACCTGATGCCCGCGCGGCTGAAGTGGCTCGAGCGGGCGAAGCGGGAGCTCTCACGCTGATCGCCACACTGCTCACGGCAGCCGCGCTCGGGCTGTCGCCGCAGGCGGCGGATGTGCGGCTTGCGGCCCAGCACCTCCGAGACGACCACCCGAACGTGTTCCACGATCTCGCGCCGTCGCGCTTCGACGCCGCCGTCGCCGAGCTCACCGGACGCGCCGACCAGCTGAGTCGGGACGAGCTTCTCGTCGGCCTGATGCGGCTTGCGGCGCTACCCGGTGTGCGCGACGGCCACACCGGCATCTTCCCGCTCGACCCCGGCAACCGCCGCGTCCTCCACGCGTACCCAACGCGCTTCTACACCTTCGCTGACGGCGTCTACGTCGTCGGGCAGGCCGACGGTAGCGACTTGCTGCGTGCGCGGCTGGTCGCTGTGAACGGCCATCCGCTCGGCGACGTGATCGCGGCCGTGCGTCCGCTCGTGCCGCATGACAATGGCTCGACCCTGGCGCTGCGCGAGACGACGTACCTGAACACGCCTGAAGTGCTCCACGGCCTGCGCCTCGTTCCGGATGCGGGGCCGGTTCGCTTCACATTCGAGCGCGACGGTCGCGCCTTCGATGCGACGCTGGCACCCCTCACGGTCGATGCGTATGCGCGGTCGGTCGGCGACCTCGTCCATGCGCTGGTCCCGCAGGCGATCAGCGGACCCGTCCCCGCGTACATCGCGCGGCGCACTGATCGCCTGTGGACGACCACGCTCGCGTCGGGACACGTCTTCTATGTCGGCTACAACGAAACTCGCGGCGACACCTACCCGACCGCGCAACGCGTCCTGAAGGCGGCAAAGAGCAAGAGAGTGCGCGCAATCGTCGTCGACGTGCGAAACAACGGCGGCGGCGACAACAGGACGTATCGCCCACTCCTCAACGCCCTCGCGCGCGTCGCGAAGACGAAGCAGGTCGTCGTGCTGATCTCACGCACGACCTTCTCCGCGGCGCAGAACTTCATCACCGACTTCGAGACGCTCGCGGACGTGACGTTCGTGGGCGAGCCGAGCGGCGGCAGCCCGAACCAGTACGGCGACACCGTCCAGACGCTCCTGCCGGCGACCGGGATGAACTTGCGCGTCGCGCACGTCTACTGGGAGCTCTCCTCGCCGGACGACGTTCGAATCGCGATCGACCCGCAGATTCCGGTGCCGCTCTCGTCAGCGGACTTTTTCGCCGGCCGCGACCCGGTGCTGGCCGCGGCGCGAACGGTCGCTCTCACGCCGACACCGCTCGCTGCCGAGCCGCGCTTCTCGTACGATCGACACCGGCCGCTGGGCCTCCGGCTCGGGGTCGCCCGGACGCAGGGCGGAGTCGTGCGGCAGCCGCTCAGCTTCGACGCAGGACACGGCCGCAAGGCGGGGTACTGGACGCACCCCGAGGGCGCAGGCCCGTGGCCGGTCGTCCTCTTCTCGCCGGGCTCCGACGGGACAGCGCGGTCGCAGCTGCCGGATGCCGACCGGCTTGCCGCCCGTGGGATCGCCTCGCTGACGCTCAATCCGCCCACGCCTCTGACCACGTGTCGCGCGCAGGCCGACGTTGGCACCTATGTCGCCTACGTCGTGGGGCGTCGGCGTGCGCTCGACGTGCTCCCCAGGCTTCCCGGCGCCGACACGCATCGCGTCGCGGCCGTCGGGTTCAGCTTCGGCGCTGCGGTGACCGCGACGCTCGCGGGCGTCGACCACAGGCTGCGCGGGGCCGTGATCCAGTCCGGCCGTGCGCATCTGAGCGCACCACTCGCGACCTATTGCCGAAGCGCCGCGTACCGGCGCACGTTCGGTGCGGTCGATCCCGTGAAGTACGTCTCGCGCGCCGCCGGGACGTCCTTCCTCTTCCAGAACGGACGGCGTGATGCGATCTCGCCGCAGGCAGACGTCGACGCGCTCGTGCGCGCCGCGAGAGGGCCGAAGGAGCAGCTCTGGTACGACGCACCGCACGAGCTCGACGCGCGGGCGCACGACGACAGCGACGCCTGGCTCGCGCGGTTACTGGCCTAAATACACTTCGGTCGATGGCGGTGCTTCCGGCCGAGCGCGACTTGCGGCGTGTGATCGGCGACGCCGACGGCGCCGGTGACCGCGAGGTCGAGGGCCTCGGCGAGCAGGAGCTGCTCGAGCTCTATCGCTCGATGGTGCTCCTGCGGACGTACGACGAGCGCTCCGTCGTCTACCACCGTCAGGGCCGCATCGGCACGTACGCGATCTTCTGGAACCACGAGGCGATGCAGGCCGGCGTCGTGCACGCACTCGACGAGGAGGACTGGATCTTCCCGTCGTACCGCGAGTCCGCCATCGGCCTGCTGCGCGGGATGCCGCCCGCGACGGTGCTCTCCTGGTGGCGCGGCCATCCGGCCGGCTGGTGGAACCCGGCCGACTACGGCGTCGCGTCCATCTGCGTCCCGATCGGGACACACGTCCCGCACGCGGCGGGCTTCGCGTGGGGGAAGAAGCTGAAGGGCGAGCGCGCCTGCGCGGTCGCCTTCTTCGGAGACGGCGCGACGTCGGAGGGCTCGTTCCACGAGGGCGCCAACTTCGCCGCCGTGACCGCTGCGCCGCTGATCCTGCTCTGCAACAACAACCAGTGGGCGATCTCGACCCCGCTCGAGGCGCAGACGCGTGCCGACACGCTCGCCGACAAGGCGATCGGCTACGGCATGCCGGGCGTGCGCGTCGACGGCACCGACGTCCTCGCCGTCTACGAGGCGGCGCGCGAAGCGGTCGCGCGCGCCCGCGCCGGCGACGGCCCGACGTTCATCGAAGCGTTCTCGTACCGAACCGCGCCGCATGCGACTGCGGACGATCCGCGCGCGTACATCGACCTCGACCGCGTCGAGGAGGAGAAGAAGCGCGAATGCGTCGGTCGCTTCGAGGGCTACCTCCGGCGTGCCGGGATCCTCCACGACGACCTCGCAGAGTCGATCCGCACGGAGGCGGCGGAGGCCATGCGCGCCGGCATCGCCGCGGCCGAGGCCGAGCCGCCGGCCGACGTGTCGCTGCTGTTCGAGCACGCCTACGTCGATCCGCCGGCGTCGTTCGCATCGGAGCTCGAGGAGCTGCGGAGGATCCTTGGGTGAGCTGAGCATCGTCGAGGCGATCAACGACGCGTTCCACGTCGAGCTCGCGCGCGATCCGTCGGTGATGGTCATGGGCGAGGACGTCGGCCGCGCCGGCGGCGTCTTCCGCGCGACCGCCGGGCTGCGTGACACGTTCGGGCCGGACCGGTGCTTCGACACACCGCTCGCCGAAGCCGGCATCCTCGGCGGCGCCGTCGGCCTCTGCATGGCCGGTTGGCGGCCGGTGTGCGAGATGCAGTACGACGCCTTCTCGTATCCGTGCCTCGACCAGCTGATCACGCACGTCGGCCGCTACCGCTGGCGCACCGGCGGGAAGATGTCGTTCCCGCTCGTCGTCCGCATGCCCTACGGCGGCGGCGTGCGCGCCCCCGAGCTGCACGACGACTCGCCCGAGACGTACTACGTGCACACGCCCGGGGTGAAGGTCGCCATCCCGTCGACGCCGAGCGACGCGAAAGGCCTCCTGTCGGCGGCCATTCGAGATCCCGATCCCGTCGTCGTGTTCGAGCCGAAGCTGCATTACCGCACGCTCAAGGGCGAGGTTCCGGAAGGCGAGCACGTCGTCCCGCTCGGCAAGGCGCGCCTCGCACGAGCGGGCGACGACGTGACGCTCGTCGCATATGGGTCGATGGTGCCGCTCTGCGAGCAGGCCGCAGACTCCTTGGAGGACGTCTCGGTCGAGATCCTCGACATCCGCACGCTGAAGCCGCTCGACGAGGATGCGCTCCTCGCTTCGGCCGCGAAGACCGGACGGGTGGTGATCGTGCAGGAGGCGCCGCGCGTTTGCGGCTTCGCCGCGGAGCTCGCGGCGATCCTCGCCGAGAAGGCGATCCTCGACCTGCGCGGTCCCGTTCTGCGCGTGACGGGCTACGACGTGCCGTATCCGTACTGGCAGATCGAGGACGCGTACATGCCGTCGGTCGAGCGCGTGACGGCCGCCGTCCGGAAGCTGCTCGATTTCTGAACGCCTCCGTCTTTGGCTCGAGCGCACGCGCGACGGGTATCGCCTGCGTGATGCCGCGACGGAGGAGCTCGTCCGGTACGAGGACCCGCGCATTCGCGTGATCAAGCTGGCGGGCGTGTCTTACCGGTTGGACGCGGTGCAGGACGACGCGTTCGCACCGGGGAAGCGCCTCACGCTCGTCCCCGAGCCGGACAACGAGCACGACGCCAACGCGATCGGCGTGTGGGACGCGAACCGGCGGCTCCAGGCCGGCTATGTGCCCGCCGAGACGGCGGCGGCGCTCGACGCCGGCGCGTGGCAGGCCGTTTCGCTGCTGGAGTTCTTCGAGGGTCCCCAACGCGTCGGCCTGCGGGTGTTGCTCGCGCCCCGCGACGCGTGGATCGGAGCGCCCCGAGCGTGATCCACGAGCTCCCGCACGAACGCAGGACGCTGCACGGCCATTTCTCGCGCGACCTTCCTCCGGTTGCGACGATCGAGCCCGGCGACTCGGTCGCGTTCTCGTGCCCGAACGCAGGGTGGCGCGTCGCCGCGGGCGAGACGTTCGAGCCGCGCGACGAGCAACTCGACGCCGGTCACGCGTTGATCGGCCCGATCGAGGTGCGCGGCGCAAGTGCCGGCAGCACGCTCGTCGTGCGCATCGACGAGGTGCGGCCCGGCACGTTCGGCGAGACGTTCGCGCGGGACACGCGCATCGAGTGGGAGATCGACGCGGATGGCGGCAGCGCGACCGACGACCGTGGCGCGACCGTGCGCATCGCACCGTTCCTCGGCGTGATCGGCATGCCGCCCGACGAGGACGGCGTCCAGTCGACCGGCCCGCCGCGTCGCTTCGGCGGCAACATCGACTGCAAGGAGCTCGTCGCCGGTACGACGCTCTACCTCCCGATCGCCGTCGCCGGCGCGCACGTGTCGGCCGGTGACGGCCACGCCGCGCAGGGCGACGGGGAGCTGTCGGGCACTGCGATCGAGTGCTTCGTCGAGCGCGCGCAGCTGACATTCGAGCTCGCCGACCTCGAGCTGCGCACGCCCGTCGCGCGCATTGCCGACGCGTGGTTGGCGTTCGGCTTCGACGAGGACCTCGACCTCGCCGCCGAACAGGCGATCGGCACGATGCTCGACCTGATGGAACGCGAGCTCGGGATCGACCGCTCGTACGCGATCGCGCTCGGCAGCGTCGCGGTCGACCTGCGCGTGACGCAGATCGTCAACGGCGTCAAGGGTGTGCACGCAGTGCTCCGGGACGACGCGATAAGAATGGCCTGATGGCGTACGAGCTGAAGCTGCCGGACCTCGGCGAGGGCCTCACCGAAGGTGAGATCGCCCGCTGGCTCGTCTCCGAAGGGCAGGACGTCTCCGAGGACGATCCTCTCGTCGAGATCCAGACGGACAAGACGACGGTCGAGATCCCGTCACCGGCGGCCGGGAAGGTGACCCAGATCCTCGTCGAGGAGGGGAAGGTCGTTCCCGTCGGCACGCTCCTCGTCGTGATCGGCGACGGAGAGGTTCAGCAGCGCGCGCAGCCGGCGCCTGCTCCGCCGGAGAGCAGGGCAAAGGCGACGCCGCTCGTGCGCAGGATCGCGCAGGAGCTGGGCGTGGACCTGGGCTCGCTGACCGGGACCGGCCCGCAGGGACGCATCACCGAGGAGGACGTACGCGGGGCGGCTTCGCCGGCGGAGGGGCGGCGCGAGCCAATCCGCGGGGTGCGCCGGCTGATCGCAGAGCACATGTCGCGCGCGCACCGCGAGGTCCCGGCCGTGACGTGGGTGGAGGAGTGCGACTTCACGAACGTCGACCTGAAGCGCCTCGTGGCAATGACGCTGAAGGCGTGCGCCGAATCGCTGAAGGAGTTTCCGGAGCTCAACGCGCGCCTCGAGGGTGACCAGATCGTCTTCC
>JBKOVW010000307.1:0-2920 GCA_046724095.1 Actinomycetota bacterium
CGCTGCCCGCGACAAGGATGCCGCCGATTTCGCCCGAGCGCTGCCACTGCTCGATGTCCAACGCCGGCAGTGGCTCGCGGATGCGCTTCGGGTCGTGCACCCTGGGCATGACTGGCTCACACTCCTCGTCGATCGCTGAGCCCGCAAGAGCAGGCTGGTCTAGGCACACGCGGGATCGGCGCTCCAGGCGCCGTCGGTGGGGGTCGCCTGCGGGAGGCGAGCCCCACCGACGGAATGTCCTCGTCTCAGCCGGTCGGCTTGAAGTAGTGCTTCTTCATGTAGTGGACGACCTTCTTGCCGAGTACGGCGCCCTGCACGTCCGCGGTTCGGAAGTGGATGCCGCCCCAGACGCGGGCGTCGATGATCTCCTTGAGCGCGACTGAGAAGCGGTCGAAGCTCCTGGGCGGACACGGCGCCGGAGAGCACTTGTTGCTGACCGCCGTGAAGGAGACCTTGTCGGTGCCGAAGAAGGTCTGCAGCGCGCGCACGGTAGCCGCGCTGATGCAGGTGTGACCCGCCGGGTGGTCGGGGAAGCCGGGCGTGACGAGCGGCGGGCCCGAGACGGGAACGGATGGGTCAAAGAGCGGCAGCCAGTTGGGGTCGGCTTCGGTCGCCGGGTTGCCGTCGCTCGCCGCCTCCCGGATCGCGGTGATCGGCCGCCAGAAGCTCCAGTAGGCCTTGTCGTTCCAGCAGCCGATCGAGCCGTCGGCCGCAGCCAGATTGGTCATCGCGAAGAGGCGTGCACTGTCGACGATATCTAGTCCATGGCTCGTCGCAAGCGCGCGGTAGACGCGGTTCCAGATCGCCGGCCCGCTGTCCTGCCAGAAGATTGCCGCCGCCGTCTGGTCGGCAGTGCGCTTCGTACTCGTGAGCGAGCCGAGTTCCTTGATCTCGTTGAAGTCCTCTGCGTAGGCGACGCTCGTGAGCGGGTTCGGGCCGTCGCTACGCAGCATCTCCACGTTCGGGACGAGGAACGGCCTCACGAACCCGACCCAGGGCGCCGGGTCACGAGCGACGATTCCCGACGGACCCTGCGGGGGCGCAAGCCGCCACTCCCCCGGATCGAAGCCTTCCAGGAACTTGACATCGCCGCCGCGGCCGTCGTTCTCCCTGGCGGTGAGCATTGCCGCAGCGGCCGCTTCGCCGACGGCGATCCCTCCAGTCTTCGCAGGGCCATTCGGCACGGTCGCCAGCGACGCATCGTAGAGCGGCTGCAGCGTCGATCGCTGCGCCGGGAACAGGCCGAGCAGCGTAGGCGTACGCTCGGGGAAGCCGACGAGCACGCGGAAGGCGGCGGTCGCGGCAGCGGTCTCCTTCGAGTCCCCTGTGTCCGCCGGCGGCGCAGCCAGGTAGGGCTGGTAGCCGCCGTCGATCGCATTGACGGCGTCGAAGAGGGCGCCTTGCACCATCGCCAGGCTGAGCACTGCGGCGTGCGGAGGCTGGGCGGCAGTCGTCATGATCGCTGTGGATGCGATCGCGTTCCACTCGATTGCCGCATTCCCGGCAGGCTGGCCGCGGGCGGACGCGGAGAGCCCGCCGACGGCGACGGCGACCAGGGCCGTTGCCGTAAGTCGTGCGATTCGTGGGTGTTGGATCATCTTCGACCTCCCTGTCGTCGATATCCGCGGGATGCCGCAAACAGGGTCACCGGCCGGCTCGCTTGAGTCCATGTGACGTTCGTCGTATCTTTGGAGAGCCGTGCCTGCACTCGCGCGTGGCGACGCGGAGCGGCTGCTCCGCTTTGTCGCTGAGGCGGAGAGCTTCGGCGGCGACCATCCCTTCGCCGGAGAGTTCCTCACGCAACTCGGACGGCTCGTGTCAGCCGACTGGGTTGGCTACGCCGACTGCGCCGGCTGCTGTGACGACGGGCCCGGTCCCCACTTCTATCGTCCCGGTGATGAAGGCGTCTTCAGCGGCCACCTCGACTGGCCGAAGGTCAAGCCCGTTCTGGATGAGGAAAGTCCCGTAGTCCAAGGCGTCTTCAATCAGGGGTGCTTCGACGCGATCAAGCTCTCGGACTTCCTTAGCCGGCGCGAGCTCCACCGCAAGCGCATGTACCACTTGATCCTGAAGCCGTGCGGTTTCGAGGATTCGCTCTACGTTCGGCTCCGCATCTCGTCGCCCCGCCGGCCCAAAGTGTTCCTCTTCGACCGCGGCGGCCGCGATTTCAGCGCACGCGACAGTGCCGTCCTCGACGTCTTGAATCCCTACCTCGTGCAGGTTTACCGCGCGAGTGAGAGCAGGCGACGCCTCCGTGCGGCGCTGGCGGCGCACGAGTCGACGCGGGCGGCGGTGGTGCTCCTCGAAGATGATGAGCGCATCTCGTTCGCGAGCACCGCGGCGCGCGAACTGCTCGACCGCTACTTCGGCGGGATGACGGTGCCTCTGCCAGATTTGCTGGCGTCGTGGCTACGGGAGCGGCGGCGAGGCACCACTGATGAGCCGCTACGAGTCGCTGCCGGCGACCGCTCGCTCGTCGTCGACGTCGCTGACGATGCGCTGCTCCTCGAGGAGCAGCTGTGGGTGCCCCGACTCACACCGCGCGAGCGGGAGATCCTGGGTCTCGTCGCCGAGGGCAGGACGAACGCGGAGATCGCTGAGCGCCTCTGCGTATCGCCGGGGACGGTGCGGAGGCACCTAGAGAACGTCTTCCGGAAACTGGGTGTCCACACGCGAACCGCCGCGGCGGCGTTCGTCCGGGAACGGCGACTGCATGCTCGTGGGCCTGCCGCTGACCGCGGTTCGTAGTGCCTCGCGCGAATCGGAAAAGCTTCGGAGCCCGTGCTCTAACTGCTTAAGCACCTCTGGGCCAGAACCCGGTCGCTTGGGCGAGCCCGACATTCACCTGAGCGCGTGGAAGGCGAGAGGCGAGCATGAGGTCTCCCCGAAGGACCGCCGCGCGAAGCGGGGTCTCTACTCG
>JBKOVW010000185.1:0-3647 GCA_046724095.1 Actinomycetota bacterium
GTCCGCGCCCGCGCACGAGACATCGAGCGCGCGATCGCCGAGCTCGAGCGCAAGCTGCGCCGGGCGCCGACGGACGAGGAGATCGCCGAGAAGCTCGGGATCTCGCAGGACGAGCTCGAAGAGTCCCTGACGGACATCTCCCGTTCGTCCATCGCTGCGCTGGACGAGCTCTGGACCGTCAGCAGCGGCGGCGGCGGCGACCAGGTCGCTCTGATCGACACGATCGAGGACACCGAGGCGCCGGACCCGCAGGGCTCGCTGTCGCAGACGGAGATGAAGGAGGCGATCGGCGAGGCGATCGCGCGCCTGCCCGAGCGCGAGAAGCTCGTCGTCACCCTCTACTACTACGAGGAGCTCACCCTGCGCGAGATCGGCGAGGTGCTCGGCGTCACCGAGTCGCGCGTCTCGCAGCTCCATACGAAGGCGATCCTCCGCCTCAAGGCCAGGCTCTCGGGGTCGACTACACGAGCCTCGCTGGAGACCTAGCGCCCTAGCCCGGATACGATTCCGGCCGGAAACCGCGTCCTCAGGAGGGGCTAGTGGCAGTCGAGCCGGGCAAGATCCGCAACGTCGCCGTCGTCGGACACCGTGGGACGGGAAAGACCTCGCTGGTGGAGGCGCTGCTGTTCCAGTCGGGAGCGACGAACAGGCTGGGCACGGTCGAGTCGGGCTCCACGGTCAGCGACTGGGACGACGACGAGCAGCGTCGCCAGATGTCGCTCTCGGCGTCCGTCTGCCACCTCGAGTGGCAGGGACGCAAGATCAACCTGATCGACACGCCCGGCGACGCCGGCTTCCAGGGTGACGCGATCGCTGCGTTGCGCGTCGTCGAGGGAGCACTCTTCTGCGTCAGCGCGGTGATGGGAGTCGAGGTGCAGACGTCGCGGCACTGGGCACGCGCCGCCGAGGCCGAGCTCTCGCGCGTCGTCTTCGTGAACATGCTCGACCGCGAGCGCGCAGACTTCTTCCGCGTGCTCGGCGCGATGCGCGAGCAGCTGTCCGACAAGTGCGTCGCGGTGCACATCCCGATCGGCGCGGAGCACGAGCTGAAGGGGATCGTCGACCTCCTCCACATGCAGGCGTACATGGATCCGGGCGGCCAGCGAGAGAGCGGCCCGACCGAGATCCCCGCCGACATGCAGGCGCAGGTGGACGAGTACCGCGAGAAGCTGCTCGACGCGGTCGTCGAGACCGACGAAGGCTTGATGGAGCGCTACCTCGACGGCCAGGAGCTCGGCGCCGAGGAAGTCGCGAAGGCGCTCAAGGACGCGGTCACGCGCGGCGAGGTCTTCCCGGTGGCGTGCGGCGTCGCCTCGAAGAACCTCGGGACGACCGCGCTGCTCGACCTGCTGGTCGAAGGCGTCCCCTCGCCCGCGCGCAAGGGCGCCCCGATCAGCGTCGACGGTGGCGGCACCGCCGCCTTCGTCTTCAAGACGATCGCCGATCCGTTCGCCGGGCGGATCAACGTCTTCCGTGTGCTCAACGGAACGCTCAAGGGCGACGCGAACGTCGTCAACGCGCGCGCGCACTCGAAGGAGCGGCTCGGCCAGCTGCTCGACCTGCAGGGCAAGGACCACGCGCAAGTTCCGGAGCTCGGCGAGGGCGACATCGGCGCGGTCGCGAAGCTCAAGGAGACGCAGACGGGCGACGTGCTGCTCGATGCCGAGCGCGAGATCGAGGTCCCGCAGATCGGCTTTCCCGAACCGGTGATGAGCTTTGCAGTCACGCCGAAGTCCAAGGGGGACGAGGAGAAGATGGCCGCCGGCCTGCGCCGGCTCGGCGAGGAGGATCCGACGATCCAGATGCGCCGCGACCCGCAGACGGGCGAGCAGCTGCTCAGCGGTCTCTCCCAGATGCACGTGGAGGTCGCGGTCGACCGGCTGAAGAGCCGCTTCAACGTCGAGGTCGACCTGCACCAGCCGCGCGTGCCGTACCTCGAGACGATCCGGAAGGAGTCGCGCGCGCAGGGCCGCTACAAGAAGCAGACGGGCGGCCGCGGCCAGTTCGGCGACTGCGTGATCGTGCTCGAGCCGCTCGACGGCCACCAGGGCTACGAGTTCGTCGACAAGATCGTCGGCGGCGTGATCCCGCAGAGCTTCCGCCCGGCGGTCGACAAGGGCATCCAGGAGGCGATGCAGCATGGCGAGCTCGCAGGCGCCCCCGTGCAGGGCGTCCGCGTCGTGCTCGTCGACGGCTCCTACCACACGGTCGACTCATCCGAGATGGCGTTCAAGATCGCCGGCTCGATGGCGTTCAAGTCCGCCTACGAAAAGGCCGACCCGGTGCTGCTCGAGCCGATCATGGAGGTCGAGGTGACGACTCCCGACGAGGCGGTGGGCGCCGTGAACGGCGATCTCAACTCGCGCCGGGGGCGACTCCAGGGAATGGAGCCGCGTGGCGGGATGACGAACATCAAGGCCGAGGTCCCGATGGCCGAGATCCTCACGTACTCGCAGGCGCTGACCTCGATGACCGGCGGCCGCGGCGACTACCACATGCACTTCCTCCGCTACGAGGAGGTGCCCTCGCACATCGCGCAGAAGGTGATCGAGGAGACGAAGAAGGAGAAGGAAGAGGTCAAGGCGTGACCGACGAGAAGCCGCCGCCGATCGACAAGGCCCTCGTCGCGGAGTTCGTGCTGAAGGCGCACGGCGATCTCGACTTCGTCCGCCGGACAGTCGAGCGCGAGCCGGCGATCGTCAACGCCGCGTGGGACTGGGGCGGAGGCGACTGGGAGAGCGGTCTCGGCGCTGCCGCGCACGTCGGCCGTCGCGACATCGCCGAGTACCTGCTCGAGCACGGCGCGCGGAAGGACGTGTTCGCCGCCGCGATGCTCGGAGAGGTCGACGTCGTGCGCGCGATGCTCGATGCACAGCCCGAGCTGCGCGAAGCGCGCGGCCCGCACGGCATCCCGCTGCGCGCGCACGCGGAAGCCGGCGGCGACGCCGCGCGCGAGGTGCTCGACCTGCTGCAGGGCGCTGCGGCGACGGCGTAGCGCGAAGCCGAAGCTCTTCACCCTTTCGAGGCAAAGCGCAAGGCCGTCGCGGCCGATGCATCTCCTCGGCGTACCACTGTGAGAACCCCCGAAGGAGAGAACCCAGCATGAAGCAGGTCATCGCACTCGTGGCAGTGTTGGCGATGGGGGTCGTCGCGTCGTTCGCGCTCGCGGCGCCGCCTCCCGGCAAGGGCCACAACACGACCTCGAGCTCGACCTCGACGTCGCCTGGGAAATCCGGCGACCACGGCAACAAGGCGAAGTGCCGGCCGATCAACCTGAAGGGCACGGTTGCAGGCGGCACGATCGCGTTGACAGTGACGAAGGCAGCTGGCCCGAAGGGCAAGGCTTTCGTCGGGACGACGGCAAACCTGACGGTCAAGGGCAACGTCAGCGTCCAGGCGTGGGACTGCTCGGCCGCGGGCTCGTCGGCCGCGCCGCAGCTGACGCTCCGCCAGCTCCACGTGGGCGGCTCGCCTCAGGCGCCGACAACCACGACGACCCCGTAAGCCGCTCGACGGCTGACGCCTGCAGACATGTCCAGGGCCAGGCCCTGGACATGTCTCGCGGCGCGAGTTAGATGCTCTGAGGCTCCGGCGTGCCGCCCGGCTGCTCGCCGGCGCGGAGACGCGTGATCAGGTCGGAGACGTCC
>JBKOVW010000322.1:0-3139 GCA_046724095.1 Actinomycetota bacterium
CGGCGAGCCGTCGTGGCTGACCTCGCGGCCGAGGATCAGCGGCACCGCGTCGAGGCAGTGCGGCGGGTAGCTCTCCTCGAACAGCGCTCGCACCTCACGCTCGGCCTCGCCGTCGCCGAGCGAGCAGACGAGGCCGCGCGCGCCGCGCTCGAGCAGGTCGCGCATCGCCTCCGACGAGCTGTCGGGCGCCGCCTGCGCGACCATCTCCGCCGACACGAACACATCGACGCCGCTGCGAGCCGCGTCGCCGTTGCGGCACGGCGCGTCCGTGAGCAGGCCGAGCTTCGGGCCCCGTCGCTGGAGCACCGCGTTGGTGCCGACGGTCGTCGCGTAGCGAACGCTCTCGGTGTCGCGCAGCAGCGTCGGCACGTCGACTCCGATCGCGTCGGCCGCGGCGCCGATCACGTCGCGGAAGCACACCTCGAGGTCGTGCGGCGTCGTCATCACCTTGACGACGTGCGGCCGCCCGTCGTGGACGACGAACCCGTCGGTGAACGTGCCGCCGGTGTCGATGCAGATTGTGGTTGCCACCCTCTCCTCCTCCTCAGGCCTTCAGTGCCGTTGCTTGGTCACCGTCCGGCTCGGCGACGGTGTCGATCTGCTCGACCGCTCGAACCACCCCGGTGAGGCGAAACTGCTGTTCGACCACGGGGCCGAGCAGCTGGCGCAGTGGCAGCATCGGCCCCACCAGCCGTGGCGCGTAGACGCGTCGACCGCGGCGCTCGATGCCGCGCACGATCACTGACGCCACGTGCTCGACCGCCATGTGACGGTTCAACGGCCACCCCATACCCCGCTCGAGCAGCGGCAGATTCTGTGCTCCGGGGCCGGCGAGCATCGCCGTCTTCGTGAACAGGAAGTACCCGACTCCGACCTGGACGCCGCGGCCGAGCAGTTCGGTGCGGAGCGCATCCCCGAGCGCTTCGACGCCCGCCTTCGTGGCGCCGTAGACGCCGAGGAGCGGCAGATGGCTGACCGCCGCCCCGGAGGCGATCGGCAGCATGTATCCGCGCCGTGCGATCACGTATGGCGCGGTCTCGCGCAACGTGTCGAGCACGCCGCCGAGGTTGACGTCGAGCATCAGCTGCTGCTTGGCACGGTCGCCGCTGAGGATCGGCTCGAGGATCCCGAGGCCGGCGTTGGCGACGGTGACGTCGATGCCGCCGAAGTGCCGGGCCGTCTGCGCCGCGGCACGGCGCAGAGCCTCTGCGTCGGTGACGTCGGCGGCAATCGGCAGCGCGCGGTCGCCGAGCGCCGCTGCGGCCTGCTCCACTGCCTCACCGGCCAGGTCGACGAGCGCGACGTTGTGACCTTGTGCGACGAGCTGGCTGGCGGTCTCCTTGCCGATGCCGCTGGCGGCACCGGTGACGAAGACCGTCTTCTGGCGCGTCTTCCACGTGCCAGAGGAACTCATGCCCCCGCCACTTCGTTGTTCGTGGCGTACAACCAGCTGAAGCCGTCGACGCGGACGCCGAGGACGCGATTTTGACCCACCTGACTCTCCTCGACCGACTGGATTACTTCGTCTGCGCAACGTACGTGCGGGAATGCGGGCTGTCTTTGGCCAGCCGGTCAGCCGAGGCTGCTTGCATTGACCATCTGGCGCAGAGCTGCTCGCTGCCGGGCTGGCTGGCCCGGCAGGCGAATAACGCACCTGGCTGAGGCCGCCTTGACCGAATTGCGCCGCGCGCACTGAGCCGTTAGGCGATCCCGGCGAGACGTGCGGCGCGTGCGCCGTCGACGGTCTCGCGCAGGGTTGCAGCGGCGTCGCGCGTCGGCCGCCAGCCCAGTTCAGACCGTGCTTTGTCGGTGGCCATGATCACCGGCACCTTGAGCGCCTGTACCCAGTCGGATAGGCCGGGCGAGACGGGCAGCCGCCGATGCATGCCGGCGGCGGCGACAATCGCACCGCGCGGAAGGCGCACGGCACGCCAGCCGAGCGCCTGCGCGATGTCGGTCATCGTTGCCTGGCCTGGCGCCGCGAGGTTGTAGAGCCCGGGCGACCCCTTGCCGAGGACGCCGGCACACAAGGCGGTCGCGACGTCTGCGACGTGCACGACCTGAAACGCGACGCCGAAGTCGGGCAGTACGTTGAGCGGCCCCAGCGGGAGCGTCACCGGCAGCGCCTCGGCGAGCCTGACCTGGGGCAGGATGTGCAGCGGGGCGAACGCTTCTGGCCCGCCCACCAGCGGCGGGCGGAACACCTAGGTCTCGACCCCGGTGCCCCGGACGGCGCCCGCGAGCGCCTGCTCCAGTTCGGCCTTCTGCGCCGAGTAGTAGAACTCGGCGGTGCCGCGAGCCGGCGTGTCCTCGGTCAGCAGCCGCTGGTGGTCGCCGAAGCCGTACGCGGCGACGCTCGAGGTGTACACGATGCGCCGGCAGCCGGCGGCGACGGCCGCGTCGAACACCGTCCTCGTGCCCTGGAGGTTCGTGAGACGCGTCTCGCGCCGGCCTCCGAGGATCAGGAATGCGAGGTGGACGACGACATCCGTCCCCTCGACGAGCCGGCGGACGTCCTCGGGATTCGTTACGTCCCCGCGGACGAATGTCGTGCGGGTCCAGCCGTGCTCGGATGGCGCGAACGACCGGCGGGCCATCGCACGGATCTCCCGGACGTCGGCGATCGTCTCAAGCTGCCGGACGAACGGGCGCCCGATCTCGCCGGTCGACCAGCTCACGGCTACTCGCAGCGCAGTCACGGCGTCCCCGCGAGCACCGGAAGAATGAC
Source organism: Actinomycetota bacterium (assembly GCA_046724095.1). Taxonomy (GTDB): domain Bacteria; phylum Actinomycetota; class Thermoleophilia; order Gaiellales; family Gaiellaceae; genus 3-1-20CM-4-69-9. Next base: position 2,729 of record JBKOVW010000322.1, read on the forward strand.
CGCCGACGGTCGCGGCGGATCGTGGAAGATCTGCTGGGCCGCGGCGAGCAGCTCGGCGACGGCCGAATCGAGGCTGGCGCCGGTCCCGGGGTTGCGGGCGAACCGGGGATGAGCTCCGGAGGAGACCTGCACCCGGAGCCGACGTCCAGCCGCAAAGCGATGGGCGATCGGCGACAGCTCGACCTCGACCCGCTGCGCACCGTCGACCGTGGCAGGTGGCTCGCCCGCGAGACGCCGGTAGCCGTCACAGACATTCGTGGACACGCCGCGACCATCGACCTCGCACAGACGCACGAACACGTCGGTGTGCGAGCGGTCGGAACCGAGGTACACCTCAGCGCGGATCGAGCCCAACACCTCGAGCGGCTGCACGAGCGGCGCACTGGTGTACGTCACCACGTCGCCGCGCCG
>JBKOVW010000052.1:0-2510 GCA_046724095.1 Actinomycetota bacterium
GCCGCCGGATATCAGACGGTGCGGCGCTTGGCGGAAGCGATGGCTAGGCGGTCCAGGACCTGGACCGGGGTATCCCAGCCCATGCACGCGTCGGTGACCGACTGGCCGTAGGTCAGCGGTCCGCCCAGGTCCTGGCGCCCCGGTACCAGGAAGCTCTCCAGCATCACGCCGCTGATCCCGCGCTGGCCGCTCTCCAGTTGCACCGCGACGTCGTCGGCTACCAGGGGCTGGCGCAGGTGGTCTTTGTTGCTGTTGCCGTGCGAGCAGTCGATCACCAACCGCTCCGGCAGGCCCGCGTCGCGCAACAGATCGAGGGCCGATGCCACGTCGGCGGCGCGGTAGTTCGGCTTGCCCCCGCCTCCGCGCAGCACCAGGTGACAGTCCCGGTTGCCCTTGGTGTGCAGGATCGCCGGCGTACCGGAGAAGTCGATGCCGGGGAAGACATGCGGCACGGCCGCGGCCTGGATGGCGTCGATCGCGGTCGAGATGCTGCCGTCGGGCCGGTTCTTCATGCCGATGGGCATGGACAGGCCCGACGCGAGCTGCCGGTGCACCTGCGACTCGACCGTACGGGCCCCGATCGCGCCCCAGGCCACGGTGTCCGCGATGTACTGCGGCGTGATCGGGTCGAGGAACTCGACGCCCACCGGGAGGCCTCGGCCGACCACCTCGAGCAGCAGCTTGCGGGCAACCCGCAGCCCGGTGCCCACATCGCCGGTGCCGTCCAGTGCCGGGTCGTTGATCAGGCCTTTCCAGCCGACGGTCGAACGCGGCTTCTCGAAGTAGACGCGCATCACGACGAGCAGGTCGTCGGCGAGCCGGCCGGCCTCGGCGCGAAGCCGGTCGGCGTACTCGCCCGCGGCCACCGGGTCGTGGACCGAGCACGGCCCGACGACGACCAGCAGGCGCGGGTCGCGGCCGTCGAGGACGTCCACCACCTGGCGGCGGCTGTCCAGCACGGTGTCGTGCAGGTCGGCGGTGAGGGGCAGCTCGTGGTGGAGCAGCGCCGGGCTCATCAGCGGCACGATGGCGTCGATGCGCTGGTCCCGGACCCGTTGCACCTCGGGGATGGTCATGGCTTCCTTCCGCCGGGCGCCCGGGGGCCGGCGCCCCGAGCGTGAGCCGGCTGCTTGTCGCAAACGAAAAGGCAGCGACATTGTCGCTGCCTTCGGCCGGCTCTGCGGAGGTGTCTCAGGTCATGGGGTCATGGCCGAGGCACCGGCTGAGCCGGCCTCGTAAACCACGCATACCAACGGGACACGCGGACAGCCTACCGGACGACGTGCGTGACGTACTCGGGGAGGGCATCCGCCGGCGCGGGTGACCGTGGCACGAGCGGCAGCGTGACCGTGAACTCGGTCCGGCCGGGCTCGCTCGCCACCGCGACGCTGCCGCCGTGCGCGGTGACGACCGCGTGGACGATCGACAGCCCCAGTCCCGTGCTGCCGGCGGCCCGCGAGCGTGAGCTGTCGCCGCGCGCGAACCGCTCGAAGATGTGCGGCTGCAGCTCGGCCGGGATGCCCGGACCGCCGTCCACCACACGCAGGACGGCGTGGTCGTCGGTCGCGCTCACCCCGACCGTCACGGTGGTGCCCTCCGGGGTGTGCGTACGCGCGTTCGCCAGCAGGTTGGCCAGCACCTGGTGCAGCCGAGCACCGTCGCCGACCACCGTGACGGGTTCCTCCGGCAGATCGAGTTGCCAGTCGTGGCGCGGCCCGGCCGCGTGCGCGTCGCTCACCGCGTCGACGACCAGCACGGTCAGGTCCACCGGGTCGTGGGCGAGCGGCCGGCCCGCGTCGAGGCGAGCGAGCAGCAGCAGGTCCTCGACCAGGGCGGTCATCCGTTCCGCCTCGGACTCGACGCGGCGCAGCACGTGCCCGACCTCGTCCGGCACCGGCTGACGGCTGCGCCGGCTCACCTCCGCGTAGCCGCGGATCGCCGCGAGCGGCGTGCGCAGCTCGTGACTGGCGTCCGCGACGAACTGGCGTACCTGCATCTCGCTGTTGTGCCGCGCCTCGAGCGCGTCGCCGACGTGATCGAGCATGCGGTTCAGCGCCGCGCCGACCTGGCCCACCTCGGTCCGTGCGTCCGTGTCGGCCTGGGGAACCCGCTGTGCGAGATCAACTTCGCCTTCGTCGAGCTTGAGCTCGGAGACGCGAGCCGCGGTCGCGGCCACCCGGGACAACGGCATGAGGGTACGGCGGATGATCACCGCCCCAGCCCACCCGGCGATGATCAGGGCGAGCAGCACAGCGGCGCCGGTGACGCCGGCCACCTTGAGTAGTGTCGCCTGCGTGTCGGCCAGCGGCACCGCCGTGATGCTGATCGTCGAACCGTCCTGGGTCACGGCCGCGATGGCGCGATACTCGCCCAGGTCGCCGCCCAGGTCGATGTCGGAGATCTTGCCGTTCGGCACCAGCGTGGCGAGCTTTGTCGGTGCACCGGCCGGCAGGTTGTCGTAGTACGTGGAGCCGACGTAGGTGGTGTCTTCGGCGGTGGGCTCCCGGTAG
>JBKOVW010000404.1:0-3750 GCA_046724095.1 Actinomycetota bacterium
CGCTTCGACGGCTACACGGTCGACGAGAAGGTCGCGATCGCCCGCGGCTACCTCTGGCCGCGCCAGCGCGAGCGCAACGGCCTGCGCGAAGACGAGGTCGAGATCGGCGACGAGCTGATCGAGCTCGTCGTCACGGAGTACACACGCGAGGCCGGCGTCCGACAGCTCGAGCGCGAGCTCGGGAAGCTGCTGCGCAAGACGGCAACGCGGATCGCCTCGGGCGACGCCGTGCCGCCGATTGCTCTCGACGAGGGAGCCGTGCGCGACGCGCTCGGGCGCCAGCGCTTCTGGCAGGAGTCCGCCGAGCGAACCGCCGTGCCCGGCGTTGCGACGGGCCTTGCCGTAACCGGCACGGGCGGCGACGTCCTCTTCATCGAGGCCACGCGAATGGACGGAGACGCGCGCCTGACGCTCACCGGCCAGCTCGGCGACGTGATGAAGGAGTCGGCGCAAATCGCCCTCTCCTGGGTCCGCGCGCATGCGGAGCAGCTCGAGCTGCAGCCGGAGGACATCCGCGGCTCGTTCCACGTGCACGTGCCGGCGGGCGCGATCCCCAAGGACGGGCCGAGCGCCGGCATCGCGATGACGACCGCGCTCGCGTCGTTGCTGACTCGACGTCCGGTGAAGCACACTGTCGGCATGACCGGGGAGGTGACGCTGCAGGGCCGCGTCCTGCCGATCGGCGGGCTGAAGCAGAAGGTCCTCGCGGCGCACGCCGCCGGGCTGACCGACGTGATCATCCCCGAGCGCAACCGCGGCGACCTCGACGACGTCCCCGCAGACGTGCGCGAGGCGATGGCCTTCCATCCCGTGCTCAGCGTCGACGAGGTGCTCGAGCTCGCGCTCGAGCCGAGGCCCGACCGTGCGCTGCAGGCGGCGTGAGCCCGTTCCCGAGGAGGTCCGCCGCGCGGCGGGCCTCCTCGAACGGCGCTGGACGATCTCGATCCTGTACGCCTCGGTCGACGGCGCGACGCGCTTCAACGAGTTCCGCGAAGCCCTCGGCCGGGTCCCGCCGGCGACGCTGACGGCGCGCCTGACGGAGCTGGTCGAAGCCGGCGTGCTGGAGCGGCGAGTGCTCGACACGCGACCGCCCGCCGTCGAGTACCTGCTGACCCGCCGGGGACGCCAGTTCGAGCCGCTGCTCCGCGAGCTCGTGCGCTGCGCACGCTGATTCGGATGGGGGCGTTCTGGCACACGGCGGACGAGCGGCCCGAGCGGCCGGCGGATCCAGCGCAGCGGCGCGCGAACCTGCGCCGCATCGGCTCGCTGTTCTGGCCGTACCGCACGCGCCTCGGCGGCGTGCTGTTCCTGATCGTCGTCTCCGCAGGGCTCGGCGTCCTCCCCGCCTTCCTCCTGAAGCGCGCGCTCGAGGCGATCGGGCGCAACGACACGAGGGAGCTGTCCTTTGCCGCCGCGGGGATGATCGCGATCGCGATCGTCACCGGCGTGCTCGGCGTCGTCCAGACGCTCCTCTCCAACCAGGTCGGCCAGCGCGTCATGCACGACCTGCGCACGAAGGTGTTCCGGCATCTGCAGCGGCTGTCGCTCGCGTTTTTCACCAACACGCGCACCGGCGAGGTCCAGTCGCGCATCTCGAACGACATCGGCGGCGTGCAGAACGTCGTTACGAACACCGCGACCTCGATCGCCTCGAACGTGACAACTGTGGTCGCGACGATGGTCGGCATGCTGTTCCTGAACTGGATCCTCGCGCTGTTCGCGTTCGCGCTGATCCCGTTCTTCGCGATTCTCACGCGGCGCGTGGGCAACCAGCGCCGCCGCATCGCGAAGACGACACAGGAGACGCTCGCGGACATCTCCAGCGTCGTGCAGGAGTCCCTGTCGGTGTCCGGGATCCTGCTCGGAAAGACGATGGGACGCGGCGACGACCTAGCCGACCGCTTCGAGTCGGACTCGCGCAGGCTCGCCGATCTCGAGGTTCGGCAGCGCATGGCGGGGCGGTGGGTGATGGCGTCGATCCAGACGAGCTTCGCGGTCATGCCGGCCGCGGTGTACTGGGCCGGCGGCCTTCTGATCGCGCACGGGTCGAGCGCCCTTTCGGTCGCAACGCTCGTTGCGTTCACCACGCTGCAGACGCGCCTGTTCTTCCCGGTCGGCTCGCTGCTCGGCGTGGGGCTCGACGTGCAGACGTCCCTCGCGCTGTTCGACCGCATCTTCGAGTATCTCGACCAGCCGATCGACATCCGGGAACGGCCCGACGCGCGCGACATCGCCGAGCCGGGTGACGTCGCGTTCGACGACGTCTGGTTCCGGTACGCGGACGAATGGACGCTGCGCGACGTCTCGTTCACCGTGCCGGCCGGCTCGAAGACGGCGCTGGTCGGCGAGACCGGCTCGGGGAAGACGACGCTCGCGTACCTGGCGGCGCGTCTGTACGACGTCGACCGCGGTCGCGTCGCGATCGACGGCGTCGACGTCCGCGACCTGACCTTTCGAGCCTTGTCCGACCTCGTCGGCGTCGTGTCGCAGGAGACCTATCTCTTCCATGAGTCCGTCCGCGAGAACCTGCGCTTCGCCAAGCCCGACGCGACCGACGAGGAGATCGAGCGCGCGGCCGAGGCGGCACGCATCCACCATGTCATCGCCGCGCTGCCCGACGGCTACGACACGGTCGTCGGCGAACGGGGCTACCGCTTCTCGGGCGGCGAGAAGCAGCGGATCGCCATCGCGCGCACGATCCTGCGCAATCCGCCGATCCTCGTGCTCGACGAGGCGACGAGCTCGCTCGACACCGAGACGGAGCGCCTGGTGCAGGACGCGCTCGACCGCCTTTCGGAGGGACGGACGACCATCGCCATCGCCCATCGCCTCTCGACGGTACGCGACGCCGACCAGATCATCGTGCTCGACCACGGCCGCATCGTCGAAACCGGGACGCACGACACGCTGATCCGAGGCGGCGGTCGCTACGCAGCGCTGGCCGCACGCGACGCCGAGCTAACGGCGGCGTGAGCGTCGCAGCGGTCGTCTTCGACCTCGACGGGGTGCTCGTCGACTCCGAGCAAGTGTGGGACGACGCGCGGCGCGAGCTCGTGGCAGAGCGCGGCGGCATCTGGACCGGCGACGCGACGAGGGCGATGATGGGCATGAGCTCGCTCGAGTGGTCGCGCTACATGCACGACGAGCTCGGGGTCGACCTCGAGCCGGCGGAGATCTCCGCGGCTGTCGTCGAGAAGCTCGAGCGGCTCTACCGCCGCGAGCTGCCGCTGCTGCCAGGTGCGCGCGAAGCCGTGCGCGCGCTCGGCGAGCGCTGGCCGCTCGGGCTTGCCTCGTCGTCCAATCGGGAGATCATCGACCTCGTGCTCGAGCTTTCGGGACTTGCCGACGCGTTCGCCGCGACGGTGTCGTCCGAAGAGGTGCCGCGCGGCAAGCCCGCACCTGACGTCTACCTCGAAGCTGCGCGCCGCCTCAGCGTCCCCGCGAGCGAATGCGCGGCGGTCGAGGATTCGACAAACGGCCTGCGTGCGGCGGCGGCCGCGGGGACGACCGTCATCGCGCTCCCAAACCCGACGTTCCCTCCGGCCGATGACGCGCTGAGGCTCGCGGATGCCGTCGTCCACTCGCTCGATGAGCTCCGCCCGACGCTTCCGGCGCTCGCGGTCTGAAGATGCTCGCGTACCGCATCAGCGCAAAGCCGCCACACGTTGAGCTGCGTGAGGTCGATGAGCCCGTCCCGTCGCCAAACGAGACGCTTGTTCGCGTCCGCGCGTTCTCGCTGAACCGCGGGGA
>JBKOVW010000184.1:0-6293 GCA_046724095.1 Actinomycetota bacterium
CGGGGCGATGGCCGCGAACCGCCGGATCGCGATCCTCGGCGCCGGGAAGATCGGCGAGTCGCTGCTCGCCGGGCTGCTCAGCTCCGGCTGGCGCAAGCCCGTCGACATCGTCGTCACGGGGCGACGGGAGGAGCGGCTCGCGGAGCTGAAGGAGCGCCACGACGTCGAGGGGACGCTCGACAACGCGAGCGCCGTCGCCGACGTCGGCCTGATCGTGATCGCCGTGAAGCCGCAGGACTTCGACGTCCTGCTCGGCGACGTCGGCGGGCTGATCACTCCGGAGCAGACCGTGCTCTCGGTCGCCGCGGCGATCCCCACGTCGCAGATCGAAGCGCGGCTCGCGAACGGCGTCCCGGTCGTGCGCGCGATGCCCAACGCTCCGGCGCTCGTCCACGAGGGCATCGCCGGACTGTGTCCCGGCGCGCACGCCGGCGACGAGCACCTCGACCTCGCCGAGGAGGTGCTGACACACCTCGGCGCCGTCGTGCGCGTGCCGGAGACGTACATGGACGCCGTCACCGCGGTCTCGGGCTCCGGCCCCGCCTACTTCGCGCTCCTGGCCGAGGCGATGATCGAGGCCGGCATCCTCCTCGGCCTCGGCCGCGAGAGCTCGACGCAGCTCGTCGTGCAGACGATGCTCGGCACGGCGAAGTTGCTGCGGGACGAAAAGATCCACCCGGTCGAGCTCCGCGAGGCCGTGACCTCGCCCGGCGGGACGACGATTCGCGCGATCCGCGAACTGGAACAAGCAGGTGTGCGCGCAGCGTTCCTCAACGCGATCCAGGCCGCGATGGAGCGAAGTCGAGAGCTCGCCGCCGGCGAGCAATGAAGGACGTCGAGCTCGTCATCGTCGAGGACGAGCGCGAAGTTGCGAGCGTCGTCGCCGAGCGCCTCGCACGCGCTGCGCGCGAAGGCGGCAACGTCGTGCTCACCGGCGGCAAGACGCCGGAGCTCGCCTACAAGGAGGCTGCGAAGCTCGAGCCCGACTGGAGCAAGGTCGACCTCTGGTGGGGCGACGAGCGCTGCGTGCCGCCGGAGCACGAAGAGTCGAATTACGGCATGGCCAAAAGGGCGCTGCTCGACCGGATCGACGTACCGCCGCGAGGCGTCCACCGCGTGAAGGGCGAGCTCGGCAAGGACGCGGCCGCCGCCGGCTACGAACATGAGCTCGACGACACCGTGCTCGACCTACTGCTGCTCGGCGTCGGGCCGGACGCGCACATCGCGTCCCTCTTCCCGAACGCGCCGACGCTGCGACAGCGCAAGAGGGTGCTGCCGGCCGAGGCCGGCCTGGAGCCGTTCATCGACCGCGTGACGCTGAGCCTGCCGGCGCTCCGCAGCGCGCGCGAGATCATCTTCCTGCTCGCCGGCGAGGGCAAGGCGGATGCCGCGGCACGCGTCTTCGGGGCGGAGCCGAGCCGGGACGCGCCGGGGAGCCTCGTCCGGGCCGACGACGGCAGAACCGTTGCAATCCTCGATCGCGCTGCTGCAGCCAAGCTTCCCGCTTGACAGAGTCGTATCTATATGTAGAAGTCCCGCGGGGCAGTGCAGGAGACGCTGATACTCGACAAGCCCGAGCAGCTGAAGGCGCTCGGCCATCCGCTCCGCGTGCGTGTCCTGGAAATGCTCGGCCAGGAAGGCGACTGGCAACTCACGAACAGGGAGCTCGCCCAGCGTCTCAGCGTCGACCCGGGCCATCTGCATTTCCACGTGCGGATGCTGCTGAAGGCGGGCCTGATCGAGCTCGCCGATGCCCAGGGGCGCGGGCGCGAGAAGCCGTACCGCGCGGTCGCGCGGGTCTTCCGCGTCGCCCCGGAGCTACTGGCCGCCGGCGGGGCGAGCGACCTGCAGGCCGCGATGATCGAGCAGGTGCAGCGCGCACACGGGCTTTACTCGGAGGCGGGCGAGTTTCGCGGAGCGCAGCTCGAGCTACGGCTCAGCATGGAGGACGCGCTCAAGCTGATTACCGGCTTTTTGGATGACGCGCGCGCGCGCGAGGACGAGTCCGCCGGCAAGATCGTGCTGACGCTATTCGCTCACCCGCCCGCGGACCAGGACTAGAGCGTCACGCCGGCAGCAGCGCCGAGGTGAGCTCCGCCTTCATCCCGCGCCGGGCGGCGAGCTCTTGCAGCACCATGACCGTGTCGGCGACCGGCAGGTCCTCGAGGTACGCGTCGCGCGTCTCGAAAGACTCGAGCACAGCCTCGATCGCCTCGAAGTAGCCGACGACGTCCTGCGCCGCGAGCAGTGCGAGCGCGTCGCCGACCTCTGCCGGGAAGTCCGGATGCGTGCGTAGCCCGTCGGCAACCACGCGCGCCTCCTCGTCGCGCCCGAGCACCAGCAAGGCCAGGGAGGCGGCATAGCGCCCAATCGGCGACTCGGCGTCGGCCGCACCCTGCTCGAGCGTCCACTTCGCGTCGCGCGCCGCACCGTCCCAGTCGGCCGCTAGCACGCGGGCCTTCAGCATCCCGATCGGCCGGCCCCAGCTCCCCGGCGGCGCGTGCTCGTAGCTCTCGCGATAACGCTCCACCGCCTTCGCGAACCACTCGCGCGCAGCGTCCGTATTGCCGCCCATGAGCTCCGAGATCCCCGCGCCGGCGGCCGCGTTGCCCATCCGCGTCAGCTGGCGCTGCCGCGCGTCGTGATCGTCGACATCCGGAAGTCGATGCTCACCATCTCGGTACCGTTCCTGTTCGCGCTGCGAGTGCGCGGCCCAATCGCTCACGGCGGCACTTTATGAAAACGATCTTCCATCACCTCGAGCTCGAGACCGCGCCCGGACGGGTCTTCACGCCGCGGCCGGCGACCGAGGTGCTCGTCGACGCCGCGCTGAACAGCATCGACGGCGTGCCGATGCGGATCGCGGACGTCGGTACCGGCAGCGGCGCGATCGCCCTCGCCCTGGCCGTCAACAAGCCCGAGGTCGAGGTCTGGGCCACCGACACCAACGGGGATGCCGTCGCGCTCGCTCGCGCCAACGCGGAGAAGCTCGGCGTCGCCGACCGGGTGCACGTCCTGCGCGGCGACCTCCTCGACCCCGTCCCTGCCCCGGTCGACCTGATCGTCGCGAACCTTCCCTACCTCCCCGAGTCGCAGCACGACTCGCGCTACGACGACGAGCCCGGCGACGCGATCTACGCGCCGGGCGACGGGCTCGACACCTACCGCCGGCTGCTCGACGCGTGCCGAGACGGAAAGCTGAAGACCGGCGGCAAGGTGCTGTTGCAGTACGACGGCAGGCCGTACGAAGCCGACTGCTGGCAGCTCGAAGACCTCCGCGCCAGGCTCGAAGACGCGGCATAGAGTTGCCGTAGTGGAGCGGCGCGAGGTCGTGTTCGTCGACGGCGTCCGCACGGCGTTCGGCCGCGCGGGCCCGCAGGGCATCTTCTGGAAGACGCGCGCGGACGACATGGCCGTCAAGGTCGTGCGCGAGCTGCTCCGCCGGAACCCGGATATCCCGGTGGAACGAATCGGCGACGTCATCTTCGCCGCGACCGCGCAGGTCGGCGACCAGGGGCTGACGCTCGGCCGCGACGTCGCGCTGCTCGCAGGGATTCCGCAGTCCGTGCCCGGCTTCGCGGTCGACCGGATGTGCGCCGGCGCGCTCACCGCCGTGACCGCCGGAGCCGGAGAGATCGCGTACGGCGCGTGCGACGTCGTCCTCGCCGGCGGGGTCGAGCACATGGGCCACCACCCGATGGCGGAGGAGGTGGACTTCAACCCGCGCTTCGTCGCCGAGCGGCTCGTCGACACCTCGGCGGTGACGATGGGCGCGACCGCCGAGAACCTGCACGACCGCTTTCCGGACATCACGAAGCAGGATGCCGACGCGTACGCGGTGCGCTCGCAGCAGCGCGCGACGGCCGCCTGGCAGAACGGCGTCATGCGCGAGACGGTCGTCCCGATGTCCGTCTTCACCGACGACGGCTGGAAGGCCGCGGACCGCGACGAGTTCCTCCGCCCGGACACGTCCATGGAGGGCTTGGCGAATCTGCGCACGCCGTTCCGCCCGGGCGGGCGCGTGACGGCCGGCAACTCCGCCGGCCTGACCGACGGCGCGACGGCCGCGTTCCTCGCCGCTGAGGAGACGGCTCGGGAGCTCGGGCTCGCGCCGAAGATGCGCCTCGTCGCGTTCGCGTTCGCGGGCGTCGAGCCGGAGCTGATGGGCATCGGCCCGATCCCCGCGACGAAGCGCGTGCTCGAGCAAACGGGCCTGACGATGGACGACATCGGCCTGTTCGAGCTGAACGAGCCGTTCGCCGTGCAGGTGCTCACGTGGTGCGACGGGATGGGCGTCGATCCCGGCGACGAACGCCTCAATCCCTACGGCGGCGCGATCGCGTGCGGCCATCCGCTGGCCGCGACCGGCGTCCGACTGATGGCGCAGCTCGCGTACGGCTTCAAGGAGCGCCCGCACGTGCGTTACGGGCTGACCGCACTCTGCGTCGGCATGGGCATGGGCGCTGCGCTGCTGTGGGAGAACCTTGCCGCCGCTGACTGAGTTCAAGGTCACGCGCGCGGGCGACGTGGCGCTCGTGACGATCGACAACGGAGCGGACTGGACGAAGCCGACGTTCTTCGGCGCGGCCGCGCTGGAGTCGCTGCAGCGCGCGCTCGACGAGCTGGCGCGCGGCGACTACCGCGCCGCGGTCGTCACGGGCAAGCCGTTCTTCTTCGCCGCGGGCGCCGACATCACCGAGTTCCCGCACATCACGCGCGAGCGCGCGATCGAAGGCGCACGCGCCGGCCACGAGCTCTTCGGCCGCCTGCGCGCGCTGCCGTTCCCGACGATCGCCGCGATCAACGGCGCGTGCCTCGGCGGCGGCGTCGAGCTGGCGCTGCACTGCACGGCGCGCACGATCGCGAGCTCGGTGCGTCACGTCGCCTTTCCCGAGGTGTTCCTCGGCCTGTTCCCCGCCTGGGGCGGGACGCAGCTCCTGCCGCGCCTCGTCGGCCCGGAAACGGCGATCAAGGTGATCGTGACGAACCCACTGCGGCAGAACCGGATGCTGACAGCCGCCGACGTCGCCGAGCTCGGGATCGCCGACCGGCTGTTCGAGGCAGTCGAGTTCGTCGACGAGTCGCTCGCGTTCGCGCGCGAGCTGGCCGACCGGCCGCTCGAGCGCCCGCAACCCGACTGGTCGGACGCCGAGAAGATCTTCCGCCGTGCACGGAACGACGTCGACGACGCCGTCCACGGCGCGGCCCCCGCGCCGTACGCCGCGCTCGACCTCATCGAGGGCGCACAGCAATGGTCGGTCGAGGAGGGCTACGCCCGCGAGGAGGAAGAAATCGGCGAGCTGCTCCCGGGCCCACAGGCGCAGGCGTCGATCTACTCCTTCCAGCTCGTCGAGCAGCGCGCGAAGAAGCATCCGCACAAGCCCACGGCCGAGCCACTCAAGGTCGAGAAGGTCGGCATCGTCGGCGCAGGATTGATGGCGCGCCAGATCGCCGTGCTCTTCGCGAAGCGGCTACGCGTTCCGATCGTCATCCGCGACGTGAAGCAGGAGATCGTCGACGAGGCAATCGCGGAGATCGAGGGCAACGTCAGCGGCGGCATGACCTACGCCGGCTTCGAGGACTGCGACCTCGTGCTCGAAGCGGTGTTCGAGGAGCTCGGGATCAAGAAGCAGGTGTTCGCCGAGCTCGAAGAGGTCGTGCGCGACAACTGCATCGTCGCCACGAACACTTCCGCACTGTCGATCACCGACATGGCCGCCGACCTGCGCCGCCCCGAACGTGTGGTTGGGATGCACTTCTTCAACCCCGTCGCGGTGATGCCGCTGCTCGAGGTCGTGCGCGCGGAGGAGACGTCGGAGGAGGCGCTCGCGACTGCATGGGACGTCGGGGAGAAGCTACGCAAGCGCCCGATCCTCGTCGAGGACGCGCCCGGCTTCGTTGTCAACCGCGTGCTGACGCGAATGACGCGGGTGATCATGCACGCCGTCGAGCACGGCACTCCTGTCGACGAGGTGGACGAGGCGGTCATGTCGCTCGGCATGCCGATGGCACCGTCCGTGCTGCTGCAGATGGTCGGTCCGCGCGTCGCCAACCACGTCCTGGAGCGCATGCACGACGCCTTTCCCGACCGGTTCCCGCTCTCGCCGGCGCTCGCCGCGCTTGCAGACGGCGGCGAGCCGGTCGTGCTGGAGGAGGCGCCGCGCACGCGCGAGCAGATCGTCGAGGAAGTGCTCGAGGCGGTCGCGGATGAGATCCACCGCCTGCTCGAGGAGGGTGTCGTCCAGGAGGCTGCCGACGTCGATACCGGACTGCTGCTCGGCGCCGGCTGGCCC
>JBKOVW010000196.1:0-5200 GCA_046724095.1 Actinomycetota bacterium
AACCAGACGTAACCGGAGGCGACGCCGCTCGGCGGGTTGCCGTCCGGGATCCCGGTCCCGGGCAGGTGATCCGCCCAGCGCCACGTGCCGATCGCGGTGCCGTAGAGCTCGAGCCCGGCGACGACGAGGAAGACTCCGGCGTAGGCCGCGCGGCCGCGCGAGCGCCACAGGAAGAGGAGCAGCAGCGGCACGCCGAGGGCGCCGGCGGCGTCCGTGCGCGGTAAGACGGTCAGGCCGAGCAGGCCCCAGGTGGCCGCGATCGTCGCGGCTGCGACGACGAGCGGGCGCGCGTGTCTGCGCAGCGCCTGGCTCAGGGAGAGGCCGGCGATGAAGACGAGGCCGTGCGCGGGCGGAACGAAGGTGGGCAGGTTGTGCAGGCGGTAGGTGTAGACGCCCCAGAGGATCGAGCCGGTCAGCTCCGCGACCGTCGCGGCGCAGATGACCACCGCGACCTGCAGCCGGCGCTCCCTCGGCAGCGTCCATCCGGCCGCCACGAGCGCGAGCCACGTCAGCGCGCCGAGCACGAGCTGCCCGCGGAGGTCGACCTGGGTGTCCACCGCGAGCAGCGCGGCGAGGTAGCCGGCGATCAGGCCGGCCCGGATCAACGCCGGAACTGCAGCTCGTGCCACGAGGGCACGGGGGCCAGCTCGAGCAGTGCGCGGTCGCCGTTCGGGTCGCGGTAGGCGAAGTCGGAGAGCTCCTCGTCCCAGGCGACGTCCAGGATCCCCTCCTTGACGCGGTGGTCGAGCCACGCGCTGCGGAAGACGAGCTTCTTCAGCCAGTAGACGAGCGATTCGCCCCCGACGAGCGAGATCCGTTCCCAGTGGCGGACGAGATAGCGGCCGAGCCCGCTGCGCGGCTCGTCGATCCAGTCGCGCCAGACGAGCTCGACGAGATCGGCGGTCTCGTCCTCGTCGAGGTCGTTGTCGGCGACCAGTCCGAGGCGGACGGCGGCGGCGGTGACACGCTCCTCGAAGTCGCCGGCGTTGAAGCCGAAACGGTGATCCTGGAACTCGATCACGTAGTCGTCACCCGACACGTAGTTCGCCTCCACCACGCTTTCGAGCATAGCCTTTGGTCCTGTGAGCGCCAGGCTGTTCGCCGCCTCCGTCGCCGTCACGGCCGTGGTGGTCGTGGCGGTCGCGATCACCGACCTTTCCTTCCAACGCGCGGTCCTGCTCGCGCCCGTCCTCGTCATCGGAGTCGGCGCGCTGGCCGGGCTGGTCGTCTTCTGGGGCCGGATCGGCTGGGATTCCCTGCGGGGGAGCCGCCATCCGCGCCTCTACGTCGCCGGCGGGCTTGCGTTCGTCGCCCTGCTCGTGGTGCTGACGTTCCTGGGGGTCAACCTCCCCCACGAATAGGGGGACAGCCGTACAACCATTCGGGGGATTGCTCGGTGGTCGCCAAGGCCGATGCCTGGGACATTCATGAGCATGGACTTCACCCTCACCGAGCTCGATCACCGCTCAGCGGACGGAATCGAGATCTCCCTGCTCTGGAGCCGGCTGACCAACCAGATCATGGTCGCGGTTGCCGATAGCCGCTCCGGCGAGAGCTTCGAGGTCCACGCTCCGGCCGAGAAGGCGCTCGACGTCTTCCGGCATCCGTTCGCCTACGCGGCCTAGAGCAGGACGCTCAGCGCTGCCTTGAGCCGCTCGAGATCCGCCTCGTCGTTGTAGCCCTGAAACGACGCGCGGATCAGGCGCGGGCTCTGCCGGTCCATCACCGGGATCTCGATCCGGTGCTCGTCGAACAGCCGCTCCTGCAGGTCGTCCGGCGCATCCTCGGGTAGCTCGAGCGACACCATCTGTCCGTAGAGGCCGTGGCGTGTGTCTGGCACGACGGGGCGCAGGCCGAGCTCGCGGGCCGCACGCCGCGCGAGGCCGTGGCAGCGCTCCCGGACGAGGTGCCAGTCACGGGACGCCTGCCATTCGATCGCGTACGGAACCGTCAGGTACGCGGAGGGATCGCGTGTGCCCTGCTTCTCGTGCCTTGCGAGGAACGTCGGATCGTCGCCCTCGTAACCCCAGCTGAAGACCAACGGATGCACGTCGCGCTGTAGCTCGCGGCGGACGTAAAGGAAGCCGGCCCCCTTCGGCGCGCCCAACCATTTGTGGCAGTTGGCGCTGTAGAAGTCCGGATTGAGCTCGCGCAGGTTCAGGGCGAAGTGCCCCGGCACGTGCGCGCCGTCGACCACGCTGACGATGCCGCGCTCGCGCGCGCGGCGGCACAGCTCCGCAACCGGCAGCGTCAACGCCGTCGCGGAGGTGTGATGGCTGAGGTAGAGCACACGGGTGTGCTCGTTCACGCCCGCCCAGATCGTCTCGACGACCTCCTCTTCGTCCCCGATCGGCAATGCGACGGGCGTGCGCACGTAGCGCGCGCCGAAGTCGCCGCAGACGTGCTGCCAGGTGAGGTCGAGCGCGCCGTATTCGAGATTCGTGCTCAGCACCTCGTCGCCAGCCTGCAGCCCGAGCGGCCACGCTGCGATGTTCACTCCCGACGTCGCGTTCGGGACGAACACGAGGTCGCCGGGATCGGCGCCGACGTATTCGCCGAGCGCCGCACGGGCCTCCGCGAGGAGTCCCTCCAGCCGCCGCGCGAGGAAGAGCACCGGCTCGCGCTCCAACTGGAGCTGCCACTCCTGGTAGCGGTCGAACACCGCGCGCGGGCAGGCGCCGAACGAGCCGTGGTTCAGAAACGTGACGTCGGGGTCGAGCAGGAACTCGCCGCGCAATCCTGTGCCGTCCGACACCCCTCCTACCGTAATCGCCGATGTCTGAGGGCACCTGGACCATCGGTCCGTGCCCGCACCGGCAGGCCGACGACCTCGCCCAGGCGCTCGGCCTCAGCGAGATCACGGCAAGCGTGCTCGTCCGGCGCGGATACGGCGACCCCGAGGTGGCACGCGCCTTCCTCGATGGCGAGCAGCCGCTCGGCGACCCGTTGCTGCTGCCTGATATGGCCGTTGCCGTGGAGCGCATCCGCGCAGCGGTCGCCGCAGCGCAGCGCATCTGCGTTCACGGCGACTACGACGTCGACGGCATCTGCGCGACCGTCCTCGCAGTGCTCGTGCTGCGCGAGCTCGGGGCCGACGTCGAGTGGCACCTGCCGAGCCGCTTCGAGGAAGGCTACGGCGTCAACGGCAACACGCTCGAGCGGCTCGCGGCCGAGGGATGCGGGCTCGTCCTGACGGTCGACTGCGGCATCACGGCGGTCGACGAGGTCCGCCGTGCGCGCGAGCTCGGCCTCGACGTGATCGTGACGGACCACCACCGCGCCGGCGACGAGCTGCCCGACTGCCCGGTCGTCGCCACGAAGGAGCTCTGCGGCACCGGCGTTGCGTTCAAGCTCGGCCAGGCCCTGCTCGGCGCGGATTCCGAAGTCCTGCGCCGACACCTCGACCTCGTCGCGCTCGCGACGATCGCGGACGTCGTTCCTCTGCTCGGGGACAACCGTTCGCTGACGATCGCCGGGCTGCGCGCGCTCGCGCGCACGCAGAAGCCGGGGCTGCAGGCCCTGATGAGAGTCGCGCACGTCGACCCGGCGACGGTCGACACGGGACAGGTCGGGTTCCGTCTCGCGCCGCGCATCAACGCCGCCGGTCGTCTCGGTCACCCGCGCGCGGCCCTCGAGCTCCTACTCACCGAAGACGCCGATGAAGCGCGTCGCCTCGCCGATCGGCTCGAGGAGCTGAACCGCGACCGGCAGGCGGTCGAGGACAAGATCCTCCGCGCCGCGGTTGCACAGGTGGAGGAGTGGCCGGAGGCGAAGCGGCGCCGCAAGGCGTACGTCGTCTGGGGCGAGGACTGGCACGAGGGCGTCATCGGGATCGTCGCGTCGCGGCTAGTGGAGCGCTATCACCGCCCGGTCGTGCTGCTCGCAGGCGGGGAGGGGCCGTGGAAAGGGTCGGGCCGCTCGATCTCGTCGTTCGACCTGCACGGAGCGCTGCGGGAGTGCGGGCAGTTCCTCGAGCGATTCGGCGGGCACCGCGCGGCTGCGGGCCTGTCGATCCTGCCGGAGTTCGTAGAGCCGTTCGCAGACGCATTCGCCGCGCAGGCGGAGGGTCTGCTGACGCCCGACGATCTTCTGCCGACGACCGTCGTCGACGCCGTCCTGCCGCGCGGCGCGAAGCTGACGCTCGACCTCTGCGAGGAGCTGCGCCGGCTTGCGCCGTTCGGGCTCGGCAACCCCGAGGTGACGCTGCTCGCGGCGGGGTGCGAGCTCGGCGAGCTCGCGACCGTCGGCGACGGCAAGCACCTGCGCTTCCGCGTGCAGCGCGACGGGCGCGACGCGGGCGGTGCGATCGCGTTTGGGCAGGGGACGCAGCTCGACCGCTACCGCCGTGTCGGTCGCTACGACGTCGCCTTCCGCCTAC
Organism: Actinomycetota bacterium; assembly: GCA_046724095.1. GTDB lineage: Bacteria > Actinomycetota > Thermoleophilia > Gaiellales > Gaiellaceae > 3-1-20CM-4-69-9. The sequence continues at coordinate 4,379 of JBKOVW010000196.1, forward strand.
AGGAGAACCGTTGGAACGGCACCGTCGCGCCGCAGCTCGTCGTGCGTCGCGTCTTCGACTCGGACGACCGTTTCGATGAGCTGTACGAGTGGCTGCGCGCGCAGTGGAAGGCGAACGGCACACGTGATCCGCAGGCGCAGAAGATCTTCGACGAGCTCGACGTCGAGGACGGCGGACCGCGGCGGCACCCGCTCGAGTCCGAGACGTTCCGCGCGTTGCTCGCCGGGCCGGCGCTCCTGCGCGCGGCGTGATCATCCGGGCCGAGACGCACGCCGACCACGAAGACATCCGCCGCATGGTCGACGAGGCCTTCGGCGACACGATCACGAGCGCAATCGTGGACGGCATCCGTGCATCGGACCGCTTCGTTCCGGAACTGTCTCTTTTGGCGACGTCCCAGGGACGGTCCCTCGGACATGTCATCTCCAGTTACGTGGACGTCGTGCCAGGCACGAGACGTGTCCTGCAGGTCGGCCCGCTGGCGGTGGTGCCGTCGCATCAGCGCCGCGGCATCGGGACCGCGCTGATGCGCGAGACGATCCGCATTGCCGACGAACGGGGGGAGCCGCTGCTCCTGATCGAGGGGAACCCGGCCTACTACGGACGCTTCGGCTTCACCCGCGCCGACGAGCACGGGATCGAGATGCCGCCCGAGTCGCACGGCCCCCAGTTCTTCATGATCAGGCCGCTAGGCGCTTACGACCCGACGCTGCGAGGCCGAGCCGTTTACCCGCCGGAGACCTTCGGGGTCGCGTACTAGCGCACTCGTTGAGCGCTACGAGCAGTCGCGCGGCACGCGCGGCGGCTTTGCGTTCTTGTCGG
>JBKOVW010000367.1:0-16036 GCA_046724095.1 Actinomycetota bacterium
GCAGATCGCCACCTTCCGGCAGTCCGGAAACGGCTACTTCGTCGAGATGGCCACCAGACCGCAGACGATCGGCTACGCCCTGCTCGACTCGCCCGTCGCCCTGGCCGCCTGGATGATCGACCACGACACTGACTCGTACTACAAGATCGCCCGCGCCTTCGTCGACGACCAGCCGTCGGGCAACCTCACCCGGGATCACATCCTCGACAACATCACCCTCTACTGGCTGACCGGCACCGGCACGTCCGCGGCCCGGTCGTACTGGGAGGCCTACGGATCGGACGCTCCGGCAGCAGGCCGCAAGCCTCTGCCGCCGCCGACGATCCCGTTCGGCTTCACGACATTCCCGGGCGAGATCTGGCGGACGCCGCGCAGCTGGGTCGAGGCGAGCTATCCGAACGTCATCTACTTCAACGAGGCCGAGAAGGGCGGCCACTTCGCCGCCTGGGAGGAGCCCGAGATCTTCACGTCGGAGCTGCGTGCCGGATTCAAGTCGTTGCGTTGAGGTGCTCGGCGGTTGCGCTCGTCGCGCTATGCGCCGCATTCGCCGTAGGCGGTCCGGCGTCGTCTTCGGCTGCGCCGGCGCAGAGGACCTCGGTCTACTTCCTGCGCGGCGAGCAGCTTGCGCCGAGGCCCCGGGTGGCGTCGAGTGCGGCCGACGCGCTGCGCAAGCTCATCGCCGGCCCGACGCCGGCCGAGAGGAAGCGTACGTTCCGTACCTACGTCCCGGCTGGCACTGTCGTCCACTCCGTGAATGTGGCGAATGGGCTGGCGACGGTCGACCTGAGCTCGGCCTTCGTTTCGGGACACAACGCAGAGAGCCTGCTGGCGCGGCTCTCGCAGGTCGTGCGGACGCTGACCGGTCTCGACGGGACGAAAAGCGTCCAGCTGCTCATCGACAGCGCGAAGGTGTCCGGCGTCTTTCCGCGCGTTCGCACAGAGGGACCGATCACGTTCGCGCTGTTGCAGACGCCTGACACACCCGTGCCGAAGCCGCCGCCACGGAAGCTCACGGCACCGGACCCGAAGGTGAAAATGGCACAGCAGCAGCTGATCGCGCTGAGATACCTGCCCGCCGGCTCTGCCGACGGCCGGTTCGGCCCGTCCACCGAAGAGGCGATTCTCGCCTTCCAGAAGTGGGAGCGTCTCAACCGCTCGGGCTTGCTCGACCGCACCACGGTTGCACGCCTGCCGCTCGCGAAACAGCCGGCGCCGACCACACGCGGCGCCGCCGGCAAGCGTGCCGAGGTTCTGATCGACCGCCAGCTCGCGCTCCTGATCGTCAATAACAAGGTCCTGCGCGCGATCCCGGTGTCGAGCGGGAAGCCGTCGACGCCGACGCCGCCGGGGAACTACAAGGTGTACGCGAAGATCGCGCGCTGGTGGTCGGTGCCGTTTCGCGAATGGCTGCCGTGGGCTTTGCCGTTCGTCGGCGGAATCGCGTTTCACCAGTTCAACATCGTTCCGACCTACGCGGCGTCACACGGCTGCGTTCGGCAGCCGGTCGCCGTTGCCCGCATGACGTACGACTTCGCCGAGATCGGAATGACGGTCAGAGTCATCGCTCGTTCGTGAACCAGAGCTAGGGAGGCCGCATGAGCACCACCGTAGGCATCGGCACTGAAATCCAGCCATTTGAGGCCGACATCTCGCAAGACGCCATCGACGATCTGCGCCGGCGTCTTGCCGCCGCACGTTTGCCGGGACGAGAGCTCGTCGACGACCGCTCGCAGGGCGTCCAGTTGACGACGATCCAGGAGCTAACGCGCTACTGGATGACGGACTACGACTTCGGACGGGTTGCGGCGAGGCTCAACGCGCTCCCGCAGTTCACGACCACCATCGACGGTGTCGACATCCATTTCATCCACGTACGCTCGAGGCATGAGGACGCTCTGCCGCTTCTCATGACGCACGGGTGGCCCGGATCGGTCATCGAGCTTCTCGATGTCGTGGAGCAGCTCGTCGATCCGACCGCACATGGTGGGCGCGCCGACGAGGCGTTCCATCTCGTGTTGCCGTCGCTCCCCGGCTACGGCTATTCCAGCGCCCCGACCGAGCTCGGCTGGTATTCCGGCCGCACGGCGCAGGCGTGGGCGGAGCTCATGCGACGTCTTGGCTACACGCGCTACGTCGCGCAGGGCGGTGACCAGGGCGCAGCCGTCACAGACGACATGGCCCATCAGGGGCCGGACGGGCTGATCGGCGTCCACATGAACCTCCTCAGGAGCGCGCTCGGCAGCGTCGCGGGCCTGCCTTCTGAATCGGATGAGGAACGCGCGGCACTCGCCGCGGTCGCAACGTTCAGGCAGAGCGGATTCGGCTACTTCCTCGAACAGGCGACGCGGCCGCAGACGATCGGCTACGCGCTACTGGACTCACCTGTCGCACTCGCCGCGTGGATGATCGACCACGACACCGACAGCTACTACAAGATCTCCTCGGCGTTCGTGGACGGCGAGCCAGCGGGGAATCTCACCCGCGACAACATCCTGGACAACGTCACCCTGTACTGGCTGACCGGGACGGGAGCCTCGGCCGCCCGGTCGTACTGGGAGGGTGGGCGAGCCACTGCGCTCGCCGCCGGGCAGACGCCGCCCGCGGTCTCGATCCCGGTCGGGTTCACCACCTTCCCCGGGGAGATCTTCCAGGCCCCGCGGAGCTGGGTCGAGCACGTCTACGCCAACGTCGTCTACTTCAACCAGGCCGAAAGGGGCGGGCACTTCGCCGCCTGGGAAGAACCCGAGCTGTTCGCGACCGAAGTCCGCGCGGCATTCAAATCGCTGCGCTGAAAGGAGACTGTCATGAGCGCCATGTCCGTTCCAACCGCGCCCGGCATCAAGCGCACGGATCTCCAACAGCACGATCTCAGCGCTCACGGTCGCGAGGTCGTGCAGAACCGCGTCGACCTCAGCCCGGATGCACCGGCCGTCAAGCACAAGCATCCGGGCGAGGAGATCATTTATGTCCTCGAGGGGTCGGTCGAATATCAAGTCGAGGGGCAGCAGCCCACGATTGTCAGTGCGGGCGAGGTCTTCTTCGTCCCCGCAGAAACGTTCCACACCGCACGGAACCCGGGCAGCGGCAACGCCGCTGAGCTCGCGACCTATGTCGTCGAAAAGGGCAAGCCGCTCGTCGTGCTTGCGGAATGACGAAAGGACCCGAAATGTCTGCTCCAACAGTTGTGCTTGTGCACGGGGCGTTCGCCGACTCGTCGAGCTGGAACGGCGTGGTCGAGCGGCTGCAGGCGAAGGACGTGCCGGTCAAGGCCGCGGCCGTTCCCCTGCGAGGCCTCACGATTGACTCGGCGTACGTCGCCGGCGTCTTCGAGGAGACCGAAGGGCCGGTCGTCGCCGTCGGCCACTCGTACGGCGGCGCTGTCATCTCGAATGCGGCGAAGGACGCGAAGAACGTGGTCGCCCTTGTCTTCGTCGCCGCGTTCGCGCCCGATGAGGGCGAGCGCCTTGGCGAGATCACGCCGACGTCGAAGGACGCAGTGCTCGGTGAGGCGCTCGTACCGTTGCACTATCCGAACGGCGGTGGGTCGGCCGTCGAATTCGCAATCGACCCCGCGAAGTTCCACCACGCATTTGCGGCCGACCTTCCCGAGGAGCAGGCGGCGGTGATGGCAGTGACGCAGCGGCCCATCGCGGAGCTCGCGTTTTCCGAAGCAGCCACTGCGCCCGCGTGGAAGGACCTGCCGTCCTGGACGGTCGTTGCCACCGCCGACAAGGCGGCGGGCACGGACCTCGTCCGCTCGATGGCGGAACGCGCCGGTGCGAACATCACGGAGATCGATGGTTCGCACGTGATCATGGTTTCGCAGCCGGATGCGGTGACCGACGTGATCCTGGCCGTGGTCGACTCGGCCTCCTCGGGCAGCTGGTCGAACCAGCTCGTCGAGTCCTACATCGACGAGTGACGCGCCTTCCCGGATTCGAGGGTGCGACCGGCTGGCTCAACTCTGAGCCGCTCACGGCGGAGGGTCTGCGCGGAAAGGTGGTGCTGGTCGACTTCTGGACGTACACGTGCATCAACTGGCTGCGCACGCTCGGGTATGTCCGTGCTTGGCACGAGAAGTACGCGGACAGGGGATTGGTTGTCGTCGGCGTTCACACACCGGAGTTCCCGTTCGAGCGCGACGTTGACAACGTTCGCGCGGCGGTCGAGGAGATGAGCGTCCGCTATCCCGTCGCGCTCGATCCGAACTACGCGGTCTGGCAAGCATTCTCAAACAACGCGTGGCCTGCGGTGTACATCGCAGACACTGAGGGGAAGATCCGCTACGACCACTTCGGCGAGGGCGCGTACGACGAGTGCGAGCGCGTCATCCAGGATTTGCTCGGCGTCGACGGCGACCTCGTCTCCGTCGCCCTGGACGGGTTCGAGGTGCAGGCGGATTGGGAGAACCTGGAGTCGCCCGAGACCTATCTCGGTTCAGAGCAGGCGCGCAACTTCGCACGGGAGGTCCCGGCGAGCGACTTGCACCTCAATCAGTGGACGCTGGCCGGCGACTGGGCCGTCGAGCCGCGGGCGAGCGTGCTGCAGGGGTCGGAAGGTGCGATCGCTTTCCGCTTTCACGCACGCGACGTCAACCTGGTGATGGGGCCGCCACAAAAGGGCGCATCGGTGTCGTTCCGCATCACCGTGGACGACGAGGTCCCCGGCGACGCGCGTGGGTTCGACGTCGACGAGCAGGGGAACGGCACGCTGACGCAGCAGCGTCTGCACCAACTCGTCCGCCAGCAGAGATCGATCGCCGACCGCACGTTTGAGATCACATTCCTCGAGCCCGGCGCCGAGGCATACTGCTTTACGTTCGGTTAGGAGAAGCCACGCCGATCATCTCCCGTGGGTCCACGGGCGCCGTGGCGACGCGTATCGGCGGCCTGTGGTGATGTCGCAACCCTCTCGGCGCGGGCTCCAGTCAGCGCGTCATGCGGGCGGCCGTACCTACGGCGCCGTGCGCGGCAGCTCGTCGCCTATGCCACGCATCCGCGGCCTGGAGTAGACGCAGAGCGCCGATCACGATGAGGTAAACGCCGAGCAGGTTGATCGCGGTGTTGAGGCTGCTCTCCGGCCGCGCGAGCATCGCGATCCCGAAGACGAACGCAACGATCCCAGATGCGGCACCGAGCCAGCGCTGACGGGTGGTGGTGGGCTGCGTCGACAGCGCGGCCACTTCGGCAAGCCCGAAGACGACGGCCGTCACGCCGACGGCGTACAGGAGCGCAAGCTGCGAGATCGTGGGCCAGACAAGAACCACCACGCCGGCACCCGCCAACGCAGCGACGACGATGAGGCGGTCGGCTCGCTTGGCCGGATCAGGATGCCGCGCGATCTCGAGTAGCTCGGCCGCCGCAGACAGGAGCAGGGCGACGCCAACCACGATCCCAACGGTCCTGACGGTTGGCGCTGCGAGCGCGAGGATCGCAACGCCCGCGGCAAGCGCGACAGCGCCTTGAGCAACGAGAGGCAGGCCTCCGATACGGCGTTGCCACATCGCACGCCCAGGGCGCAGATGCTCGGCCGCGGCCGAGACCGGAGTCGCGCCGGGGCCGGGTGCCTCAACGACCGTGACGCGACGGCTCGACCACCCGCGGAGCGCCCACACGGTCAGGAACGTTGCGCCGACGAGCGATCCGCCCTCGTCGCAAAGGAGGTCCGTCTCCGTGTCCCACAGCCCTCCGACGAAATGGCCGCCGAGGAACTTGTCCTCGAACCACTCGATGCTCTCGTAGACACCGCCGACCGCGATGCCGAGCGCAAGAGTGACGATGAAAATGCCGCTGATCCGTGCGACCCGGTGCTCGCGGATTGCGCGACCGGGATCAGGGACGACGCCGAGCCGAACGAGCAGGATGTACAAAACCGGGACGTAGCCGATCGGGGAGAGCCCGTGGACGATCTTGTCGTAGTAGAACCAGCCTCCGTAGAGGCTGAGCGCTGTTCCGTAGGCGATCAACGTCATCGCGACCACCAGGCCGAAGTCGAACCAGCGCGGTAGGTCGATGACGCGCGCAACCAGGAGCACTGCCGATGCAGCCGTGAGCGCCACAGCCGTCGAGCGTCCCTGGACCGCGAATGCGACCGTCCCGGCGAAGAACGCGATCCGCAGCACGTCCAGCCCGTCCCGGACGAGCCAGCTCCAATTGCCGTACACGAGCCTGCGGCGATCCCATCCGGGGTGCGCTGCGACCGCCGTGGTCATTTCGCGACGGCGACGTCGACGACAAGCGGGCGGTGGTCCGAGCCGACGTTCGGGCCGTCATGATGATCGGTCACCGCGACGCCGTTCCCGACGAAGCAATTGTCCAGCGGAACGCGCAAGAAAGAGCCCCACGTCGGCCAGCTGTAGCCGGCCCAGGCACGGCTGCCATAGAGGTCACGTAGGCGCGCGGCCTCTGCGAAGCGGCGAAGCGGGCCTGTCCATGGCGGAGTGTTGAAGTCGCCGCAGACGGCGACGCGCTTTCCGAGCCGCGAGCGTGCCGCAGCAGCAAGGGCCTCGAGTTGCCGGACATGAATCGACCCTGCAAACGGTGTGTGCACGTGCGTGACGACGACCGTAACGGTTTTCCCGGAAACGCGCAGACGCGCGACGACGCTCGCCGGCCCATCGGACGGGAAGTGCACGATTTTCGCCGACAGCAGCGGCAGCCGACTGTAGACGCCGATGCCGTATGCATCCTCGCGAGGGTCGACGATACTCGTCCGATATCCCGGAAGCTCATTGCCCAGGTGTCGCGCCATGGCCGGCGTCAGCTCGGTCACACCGAAGAGGTCGGGTCGTGTCTTCACGACAAGACGCCGCACGGCGCCGAAGTCGGTGTTTCCGACTTCGACGTTTGCGACCACGAGCCGCAACGCGGCCGTGGCCGGCCGGTTTGGAGCGGCGGTCACGATCCCCGACACCGGAATGCCCAGCACGACGAAGTTGACGACCGCGAGCGCCGCCGCTAGCACTGCAAGGCGCGGCCGTCGCAGCGGCACTGCAACGAGTGCAACGCCGAGCAGCACGACGAGGTACTGCAGTCGAAACACATCGGCCGTCTCGAACCCCCACCAGAACCGGTCGAGCAGCCCGATCAGCGTTGCGAGCCCGACGAGCACGACCACGCCGGCGACGAACCGATGCAGCACGATCATCACAGCCCCTTGTAGCAACTGGCTCCGGTGTGGTGATGCTAGGCAAGTTCGTGTGTTTCTCGGTTCTGACCCTCCTCGCAGCCTGGGTCGCCGGCACGGGGCGCGTTGCCTACACCTTCACCATGCTCGTGATTGCTGCGGCGCTCGTGTCTGCGGTTCTCGATCTCGTTGACTACGAGATCGTGAAGCGGAAACGACGAGGCTGATTGCTACGCAGGCGCGCGTGAGACTCCGCCGCCCTCAGGCGCGGCGGCCTGCCCGGCGCCGACCAGGATCCGCGCGGCGATCACCCCGAAGACGAAGCCGCCGACATGGGCGAAGAAGGCGACGCCGCCGCCGTTCGCAGCCGCACCGAAGAGGCCGAAGTTGGCCTCGATGAGCTGGTAGAGGAACCAGGCGCCGAGGAAGAACATGGCCGGCAGCCGGGCTGGGAAGATGACGATAAGCCCCCGCACCGTCGAGTGGGGATAGAGAACGAAGTACGCGCCGAGCACGGCGGCGATCGCGCCGCTCGCACCCAGGTTCGGCACGCGTGCCTCAGCGGTGCTGCCGAAGAGAAGCGTCATCGCCGTTTGCGTCAGCGTCGCGGCGAAGCCCCCGGCGAAATAGAAAACGAGGTAGCGAAGCGACCCGAACGCATCTTCGACGTTCTTACCGAATACGGCCAGGAAGAGCATGTTGCCGAGGATGTGATCCCAGCTTCCGTGCAGGAACATCGAGGTGATCCAGCTCACCCCCCACGGCTCGGGCCCGTGGCACGAATTGTTGACCGTGCAGGGATAGAACGAGGCGTGGAACACCGCCGATTGCAGGTGCGGCAGCTCGTAGAAGAGCCAGACCGCGAAGTTGGCCACGATGATCGCGACGTTGACGATCGGGAACCGCCGTGCCGGGATCCCATCGGAGAGCGGGAGCACCGACGAAGCCTCTCACAGACTCAACGCGCGGCACTACTATCGCTGCGTGAGTCCCGTGCGTCCTACGGTGCAGGTGGTCGGCAGGCGCATGGACGCGGATCACTACCGGCTGCGCGACTTCCTCACGCGAACCGCGCAGCCGTACGTGTGGCACGAAGCGGGCACAAGCGACGCCGACACGCTGCTCGACAGGCTCGGACTGGTCGAGCCGGCGCTGCCCGTGCTCGTCGACGGCGACCGGAACTTCACAGGCGCGACGGTCGAGTCGGTCGCGGAGGCCTGGGGCGGACTGCAGCCACCTCAGCAAGCGCACTACGATTTCGTCGTCATCGGGGCGGGGCCCGCCGGGCTAGCCGCCGCCGTCTACGCAGCGTCGGACGGCCTCTCGACGATGGTCTCCGATCGCGACGTGCCTGGCGGCCAGGCGTCCTACACGGCGATGATCGAGAACTTCTTCGGCTTTCCGGACGGCATCGGCGGGGCCGAGCTCGCCCGGCTCGCAGGACGGCAGGCGGAGCGCTTCGGCGCCGAGCTGTTGCTCCTGCACGGCGTGAAGGGAAGCCGGATGAAGAACCGCCACGACGAGCCGATCGAGCTGATCCTCGACGACGATTCCCTCGTGACAGCATCCGTCGTACTGGCGGCGACCGGAATGGACTGGCGCCGCCTGGACCTGCCAGGGATCGACGAGCTCGTCGGTCACGGTGTCTACTACGGAGCGGGTCGCAGCGAGGCCGCCCAGTGCGCCGGGCAGAACGTCGTCGTCGTCGGCGCCGGGAACTCGGCCGGCCAGGCAGTGCTCAACTTCGGCAATGCAACGGCGCGCGTGACGATGCTCGTTCGCGGCGACCGGCTCGAGAAGACGATGTCCGCGTACCTGATCGAGCGCATCAGGCAGCACCCGCTGATCGACGTGCATCTAGAGACACAGCTGACAGAGCTGCATCCGAACGGGGATGCGATCGCGGCTGTAACGTTTGCCGATTCCGCCGGGAAAGCAGAGACGCGTCCGATGGACGGCGTCTTTCTCTGCATCGGCGGGCAGCCGCACACCGGCTGGTGTTCGCGCGAGCACGTGCTCACAGATCAGGCCGGTTACATCCTCACGGGGCAGGATCTCCTTGTCGACGGGAAGGCTCCGGAGTGCTGGCCGCTCGAGCGTGATCCGTTGCCCCTCGAGACGAGCCGTGTGGGACTCTTCGCCGCCGGCGACGTTCGGCACGGCTCCACGAAACGGGTTGCCGCAGCGGTCGGGGAAGGCTCGATGGTCGCATCACTCATCTTCAGCCGTCTGGCTGAGCTCGGTGTCACCTACTGATCTCGCCTCCGCGCTCGAGCACGCGCGGTCGCGGACGCAGGCGCTGCTCGCGCCGCTCACCGACGCGCAGCTGACGCGAGCCGTCTCCCCGCTGCAGTCCCCGCTCGTCTGGGACCTCGCGCACATCGCTTACTTCGAGGAGCTCTGGCTGCTGCGGCGCGTCGGCGGAAGAGAACCAGTCCTGACGGAGACCGATGAGCTCTACAACTCGTTCCTCGAGCCTTATCCAACTGCGAGTTGGTGATGAGCAGACGGCCGGGCAGCACAGCTACGGCGGTAGGGAACGCGAAGTCGGCATTTCTGCCGAGTGCGACCGCTAAGGGATCGGTTCTACGCCACTCGTTGCGGGCTGCAGTCGTGCCCCGAAATCCTTCAGCAGGGTGAGCGTAACGCGCTGATGCCGCTGAGCTAGCTCGATGATCGGTTGTCGTCGCAGTTTCATGAGGTGAAGCTCTCGCGTTGCGACGACGTGCAAAGGAAGGGGCCGTCCGCCGAGGATGCCGGGCTCGCCGAAGTAGTCTCCCGTACGAATCGAGCGAGTTGTGGGCCGAAGCATCTTCGCCTCGCCGCCGGGGACGACGTAGAACGCGTCGGTGTCCATCCCGTTCAGGAGAACGCTTTCACCTCGAGCAAGCTCGGCGAACGACGCTTGCCTGACGAGCTTGCGTAGTTGCCGCTTCCTGACGCCCACGAAGAGCGGGAAGGTTGCGAGGACGTCGGCCCAGTCGCGGTTGCTCGCGCGATCGTCGTAGCGCAGAACGCCGTTCATCACGCGGCCTCCTGTTGTGCGAGGTGTGCAAATGGGTGGTTGAAGGCGTCGAGCGCCCGGTCGGCGGGCACGGGAAAGGCGATCGTCTCCGCTGTCGCTGCCTGGTAGACCTCGATGCCGACGCTGTCGTCGCGCGCGTTCCAGTAGAGCGTGATCTCGAGGCCGCCGGTGACGCGGCGCGCGAGCTCGCGACGGGCGACGGTTGTGAGTTCGGCGATGTTCATGGTGGTCTCCGATCGAATGCCGGCGGAGCCGAGGTGCGTCGGCTCCGCCGGTGTCGTGGATTAGCCCGCGATCGTGAAGGTCTCGCGGACGACGTTGGAGATCGGCTTCTCGTTGCCGGTCGCGACTGCGGGAGCGGTTCCGCTGACGGCGTACGCGGTCAGCGTGGCCCGCACGTTCTTCCCGAAGAAGCCCGGTGAGGTGACGATCCAGCTATGGAACGTGTGTCGCAGGCCGCTTGCCCGCGAGACGTCGTTGATCTGGAAGACGCCGGCGAGGTTCGTGTTCGCCCCGCGCAGCGGCGTCCCAGCGATCGTCGGGGTCGTCGAGAGCAGCACGACGAGGCCGGGAGCGGCAGTGCTCGTTCCGGGGTGGAACGCGGCACTGTTCGGATCGATGAATGCAGGCTTGTAGGCGGCGAGCAGTGCGTTCGCCTGCACAGTTCGTGCCTGCAGGGAGAGGTCGACGGTGAACGTTCCGCCGCTACCGGCGCTGCCTCCCGCCTGCGGCGAGAGAACACTCAGTTTCACCGGTACAGCGCTGTATGCGCCGCTGGAGTCGGAGTCGCTGAGCTTGCGGGCCGCCTTGCCGGACGCCGAGATCGGGTCCCAGCGGGCGCCGAACCCGGTGAGCCCTTCGCCCTTCGTCTGGCCCGGACGCGCGTCCTGGACGAACGAGTAGAGGGGATGGCCGGCGTAGGTGACCTGCATCCGCCCGTCGCTGCGGCGGCTGGTGCTGAGCAGCGACTGGTTGACACCGCCCATCGCCCTGGGCATGCCGCGGGTGATCAGCGGCGGCCAGTACGCGGCGCAGTCGCCGTTGCAGGTGCTCTTCGGGCCGTGGTCGTGTGCCCAGATGTACAGCGTCTTGCCGTGGGCGTCGACGAGCACCCGGCCGAGGCTGGTCGGGCCGAGCTTGACGCTCGTCCCGCTCGAGCCGCCGGCCGCCGCCGAGACGGCGAGGATCGCCGCCGCGACGAGGACGCCAGCGACAGCAAGTGTCTTGAAGTAGCGCATCACAGCTCCTTTTCCTGTTCGAAACGCTCCGTAGCGTTTCTATGTGCTTCGACCGTAACAGGACCAGGCAGAGCTACGCAACGCTACGTTTCGTTGTATTATGAAGGTATGGAAGCGACCGCGCGAACAGAGCGCTCGAAACAGGCAATCCTCGACGCCACGCGCGAGCTCCTCGCCGAGGGTGGTGACGTCGGAGCCCTGACGATCGAGGCGGTCGCCGCGCGGTCAGGCGTGGCGAAGACGACGATCTACCGACGGTGGCGCGACAAATGGGAGCTCGCACTTGACGCCGTGATGATCGACATGCTTCCGCGATTCACGATCCCCGTAGACGTGGGCGACACGAGGAAGGAGCTCCGCACCTTCGTCGATTCGGTCGTGAAGAATCTCTCATCGGTGCCGTCCGGGCCGGCGATGCAAGGCCTCGCATCCGAGATCGCGACTGAACCAGACCTGGCGCGCGAATATCGCGAGCGGGTCGTCGAGCCGCGCCGCGAAGTGCTCAGGCCCGTCATCGAGCGCGGAATCGCTCGCGGCGATCTCCAGCCCGACACCGACGTGCGGGTCGTGCACGAGCTCCTCGTCGGGCCGATCTTCTACCGATTGTTCTTCAGCGGGCCGCCCATCAACCGGAAACTTGGCGAGAGTCTCGTCGATGCAGTCCTCGAGGGCTTCGGCCCGCGATGACCTCTCACCCGGCAGTCAGCTCCGCGTCGCGCTCGCTCGCCTCCCGGTCGAGGAGTCCCAGGCCGCCTAAAGCCGCTCGATTCAGTCGTTTTCGGCGCTGCCGACGCGCTTCAAAGGCGTCGTGGCGTCGTCTACGGACGGGTCTACAGCGCGTTTGGGACGTGGGTGGCGTGCATGCCGAGAACGAGGGCAGCTGCGAGGCCGAAGTAGAGAGCCCCGATGATCAGGCGCTGGTGTGCGCGCACTGAGTAGTAGCGCCGCATCTCCGGGAGGTGACGCGCTCGCCAGCGGCGGAGCAACTCCGAGCCGGCGAGCAACAGGACGAGGATCAGGATCGGGTTGGGTTGGTAGAGGACAAGTGCCAGCAGTCCGGCCAACCCGAGGAGCCAGAGCGCGGGATGCAGTGCGGCGGTGATCCGTCCCCCATCGAGCGGTACCACGGGGAGCAGGTTGAAGAGATTGAGAAGGAACCCGAGAAAGGCGAGGGCCTTCAGGTGCTGCGAGTCGTACGCGGTTCCGGCGAGGTAGAGAGCGAGTGCGGCTGCGGAGCCCACCAATGGACCGGCGATTGCCAACCGCGCCTCACGCCAGGCATCGCGCGGGAGCCGCTTCATCGAGATCAACGCTCCCATGAACGGAATGAACACCGGAACGGACACGGGTAGCCCCTGCCGCCTCGCCTCGAGCACGTGTCCCATCTCGTGGACGAACAGCAGAAGGTTCAGCCCGACTCCGAACCACCAGCCTCCCAGCCAGACGTAGAACGCTGCCGAGATGAGCATCGAAAGGAGGAACTTCGACTTCAGGAGCACGGGAGCGAGCTTCGCCAGCATCGCGCCTGCCGCGGCGATCGGCGCAAGCAGTCGCCGCCACCGGCTGCGTCGAGGCGAGCCTTGCTTGGGCCTGACTGGTTGCAGGACGGGCCATACGAATCGGTTCTCCTCCATGCTTTGTCATTGTGCCGCGGGCCCTACAGTCTGAGTCGCCATTTGTCCAGTGACTGGCGTGTGCGCTTCAGCCGCGCGCGACCAGGTGGTACTCGACGGTGTTCGGGCCGAAGAAGAGCGCGAGGCGATCTCTCGATTTGGGTAACCGGTCGCGACGGATGCTCAATCCCTTGAGCGTCCCGAAACCACGCGGGGACAAGGAGGCAGCCGTACGCAGGGATCTGGTAGTCGCGCGCGCTACTGATCTCGGCGAGCGCGGCCATCAGCTCGTCGCTCTTGTCCGGTTTGGCAACATTTTTGACGAAGAATGAGCATTTGCTCCTCCCTTTGGTCGTGATGTTTCATTCGACGAGGTAGGTCTCGTAGATGACGCGGTCAGGTTGGCGGGCGCCGACGCTGATGAAGACGCCCTTGTTCAGCCAGTCGAGCTCGGGTGCGGCGGTCTCGATCTGGGTCGAGGTGCGGAACGTGTATTCGCTCGCGTCGACGTCATCGCTGCGCGCGAGACGTGCGAGCACTTCGGGGCTCCCGTGACGGACGCCGCGTGCTTGGACGTAAAGCAGATCACCGCCGTCGGTCTGAAGCGTGTAGCGAACGTCGCCGAGGGCGGTGCCGTCCGGGAGGACGACCTGCCAATCGGCGCTCGAGCCCGGAAGCAGCTTCCCGTTCAGCTCGGGCCCGGCGAAGGTCCCGCCGGTCAGCGGCACGATGCGCCGGCGGCCCTGCGCGAGGTCGCCGAGATCGAGCGGCTCGCCAACGGTGGCCTCGAGGCGGTAGACCCGTGTCAGGGAAGGATCGGGAAGCAGGTCGCTCATCGAGTTGCTGTCGCCGGGTCGTTTGGGTGCGCCTCGAGCGGCGTGACAGTGACACGCAGCCAGTCGGCGAGAGGCAGGGCAGCGAGCAGATCGTCGAGTTCGGCCTCGCTTTGCGCGCGATACAGCCCGATCGATGTTGTTCCGTCGCCGACGAGCGGCCGTCTCCACAGCCGAACGAGATGCCCGTCCTCTACGAGCTTGGCCGCGGCGGCTGACTCGGCCCGCTGCCGCTGCTCCACGTCCGCGTGAGGCGTGCCGGCGGGAACGTCGATCTCGAACTCGACGAGGAATTCCATGACGTTAGGCCGCAGCCTCGAACATGTGCATTGACTGCGCTCGGGAGATTTCGCGCGCCCGGCGGGCAAGGTCGGACGAGATCGGCGCGTCGACGTCCCGGCAATCGTGGCAACGAAGCGACTCTGTGTGTCGCAGCGATTCCGGGAGTTCCACCCCGCAGGAGAGGCAGAAGAGTTCTCTTTCGACTGTGTCTGGTGCTTCAAACATCGTCAGATCCCTTCGCAGTGGTCTCGACCCCGCTCGGACGAGCGGGGTCGAGACGCTGATGTTCTTTACGCCGCTCGGTTGACGGCGCTTGCCATGACGGCCTCGCGAATCACGCGAGCAACGATGTCCGGCTGCGACAGCATCAAGAAGTGCGAAGCGCCTTCGACCTCCGTCACCGTCGAGCCTGCGCGCTCGTACTGGAAGCGGTGAAGGTCGGGAGCGACCGGGCGGTCCGCAGTACCAAACACCGACCAGGACGGCTTCGCCCGCCACGCGGCGGCAGTGACGGGATCGTCGAACGCCGTTGCCGATACCGGGCGCTGCGAGATCGCCATGAACGCGGCGTCGGCGTCTGGAACGTCGGCGGCGAAGACATCGTGGAACCGCGCCGGGTCGATCGACGCCTCCACACTGCCATCGGGTAACGACAGGGGTCGCACGAGCGGGCCCATCGCCAGCGACGGAAAGCGCCCCTGGAGGTCGTTGACCGACTCGCCCTCGTCGGGCGCGACGCCGGCGACGTACACGAGTCCGGCGACCTTGTCCGAATTGCCGGCGACTGTGATCACAGCGCCGCCGTACGAGTGTCCCACGAGCACCACGGGCCCCTCGATTTGGTCGACGACCGACGCCGTGAAGGAAGCGTCGTAGGGGATTCCGCGCAGCGGGTTGGGCGGCGCGAGAACGGTGTGACCGTCGCCGACGAGCCGGTCGTACACCGGCCGCCAGCTGGACGCGTCTCCGAACGCGCCGTGAACGAGAACGATTGTCGGACTAGGCATGACGAGTTCCTTTCGTCTCATGGGCAATTGGGAAGCCCGTTGCTGGATTCATCAGGCGACTCTTTCGAGGCGGCTGAGACCGAGGGCCTCGACCACCTTGGCTTGCACGGGCGCGACGTCTTCGTTGGCCTGGTCGGAGCCGAACGGCGCGCCAACGACGGTCCGGACGGCGCGGCTGCCCTTGGCTTGACCGACGAGCCTGAGGATCGCCTCCGCGACATCGTGTGGGTTCGGGGCGTCCTTGCCCTCGAACGTCGCTGTCAAGGAACTGACCATGGCGTCGGGGATGTGACCGACTTCGCCATAGGATTCGGTGACCTCGATGCCTGCGGGGGTCTGGATGTTCGTGAAGAAGTTGGTCGGGTATCCGCTCGGTTGGACCGCCACGACTTCGACGCCGAGCTGCGAGACTTCGTAGCGGAGGCTGTCGGTCAGCGCTTCGACCGCGAACTTGCTCGCGCCGTAGATGCCGATGAAGGGGAACGTCACGCGGCCGAGGATCGAGCCGATGTTGATGATCAGGCCATCGCGCTGGTCGCGCATGGACGGGAGCACGGCGCGGGTGACGCGAAGCAGCCCGATGACATTCGTGTCGAAGATCGCCTTCGCCTGCTCCGCGGTGAAGGCTTCGGTTACGCCGGTCGAGGCGATACCGGCGTTGTTGACAAGGACATCGATCTTGCCGGCGTCGCTCAGGACCTCGTTGACGCCCGCTTGGACAGAAGACTCGTCGGTGACGTCCAATTCAACGGTCTTGATGCCGAGTTTCCGCAGAGCCTCCGCGGCTTCGCGGTTCTTGCCTTGCACACCGCGCATCGAGGCGTACACGGTGTGACCGGCATGATGGAGGGTCTCCGCCGTGTCACGGCCAAAGCCACTGCTGCAGCCGGTGATCAGGATTGTCTTGGACATA
>JBKOVW010000214.1:0-3543 GCA_046724095.1 Actinomycetota bacterium
GAGCTCGGCGACCGCGTGCTCGAGGCCGGGCAGGCGGCGGTCGACCGCGGCACGCCGCAGATGATCGAGTACGAGCTCGACTTCGGCGGTGAGACTCGCAACTACGAGGCGCGCTTCGCCGCGAGCGGCGAGGACGAGTTCCTGATGATCGTCCGCGAGATCACGGAGCGGAAGCGCCAGCAGGAGGAGCTCGAGGCGTCACGGGCCCGCATCGTCGCTGCGGGCGACGAGGAGCGTCGGAAGCTCGAGCGGAACCTCCACGACGGCGCGCAGCAGCGCCTCGTCTCGCTGTCGCTGTCGCTGCGGCTCGCACAGGGCCGGATCAAGCGCGACCCCGAGGGCGCAGAGGACCTGCTGGAGGCCTCGCGCGAGGAGCTGGCGCAGGCGCTCGAGGAGCTGCGCGAGCTCGCCAGGGGCATCCATCCCGCCGTTTTGACCGACCGGGGCCTCGAAGCTGCGCTCGAGGCACTTGCGGCGCGGTCGCCGCTGCCGGTAGAGATCAGGGGCGCCTCCTGCGACCTGCCGGCGCAGGTCGAGGCTGCCGCCTACTACGTGGTGTCGGAGGCGCTTGCAAATGTGACGAAGTACGCCCAGGCTTCAGCAGTGGAAGTGACGGTCGAGCGGAGGAACGGGACGGCTGTGGTCGAGGTTGCGGACGACGGGATCGGCGGCGCGGACCCTGTGCGCGGCTCCGGCCTGCGCGGGCTCGCCGACCGGGTGGCCTCGCTGAGCGGAAAGCTGGACGTCCAGAGCCCGCCCGGTTCGGGAACCCGCGTTCGTGCCGAGATCCCACTGGAGTAGGCTCCGATGCCAAGTCTTCCCCATGGCACAGTCACGCTCGTCTTCACCGACGTCGAGGGCTCGACCCAGCTGCTGCAGCGGCTCGGCGACCACTACGCCCAGGTCCTCGACGACCACCGCCGGCTCTTTCGCGATGCGGTCGAGTCGGGCAGCGGCGTGGTCATCGACCAGCGCGGCGACGAGTTCTTCGTCGTCTTTGCCGATGCCGGCGCGGCTGCCGAAGCCACCGTCGCCGCTCAGCGGGCGTTCGCGGAGCACGCCTGGCCTTCGGGCGCCGATCTGCGCGTGCGGATGGGGATGCACACGGGCGAGCCGAACATCCGCGACGGCACGTACTTCGGCCTGGACGTGCACCGCGCCGCGCGCATCTGCCAGGCGGGCAGCGGCGGCCAGATCCTGCTCTCTGCGCGAACGCGTGAGGAGCTCACAGCCGAGCACGAGCTCGAAGACCTGGGCGATCACCAGCTTCCCGGCATCAATCAGCCGGAGCGGCTTTATCAGCTCAAGGCGGCCGGGCTGCCGACGAGGTTTCCGCCGCTCAGCACCGCACGGAGAGGTTTTCGCGGCGTGCGCGTAGTGCTCGCAGACGACTCCGTCCTGCTGCGCGAGGGGATCGCGCGGCTGCTCGAGGACGCCGGCTTCGAGATCGTTGCGCAGAGCGGGACCGCCGACGACCTCCTGCGCCACGTGGGCATGCACAAGCCGGACGTCGCCCTCGTCGACATCCGCATGCCGCCGACGCAGACCGACGAGGGCCTGCGGGCGGCTCAGCAGATCCGCGAGCGCTGGCCGGACACGGGCGTGCTCGTGCTGTCGCAGTACGTCGAGCCGGCGTATGCGATGGAGCTGCTCGGCGAGAACGCCGAGGGCGTCGGCTACCTGCTGAAAGACCGCGTTTCCGACGTGGACGAATTCGCCGCGGCCGTGCGGCGCGTCGCGGAGGGCGGGTCGGCGCTGGATCCCGCCGTCGTCTCTCAGCTGGTCGGCCGGCGGCGCCGCGACGATCCGCTCGAGGAGCTGACCCCGCGGGAGCGCGAGGTGCTCGAGCTGATGGCGGAAGGCCGCTCCAACCAGGCGATCGCGGAGCGGCTCGTGATCACGCTCCGGGCCGTCGAGAAGCACGTGACCAGCATCTTCGGCAAGCTCCGACTGCCGGCGACCGCCGAGGATCACCGGCGAGTTCTGGCCGTATTGACCTATCTGCGGTCCTAAGGCGCCGACTGGTCGGCGCCGCATAGAGGTCGGGCGAGCTTGGCTCGTGCGACCGTCTTGACTAACCGGCTTGGGAACACAACACGAAGGACCCGCCGAGCGACAGCGAGCAGGCGCCGACTGGTCGGCGCCGCATAGAGGTCGGGCGAGCTTGGCTCGTGCGACCGTCTTGACCAACACGCCGAACGCGGCGGCGAAGGCGCGTAGGGAAAACCGTACCCCCAGACGCCAGCGAGCCCCCTTTCTCAGCCGGGGGCCGCGGAGCGATGCTGCAGCCATGGGATTCGACACGTTGACGGAGAGCTTCGCCCGCAGCGGAGCCGCCATGGACTCGCCGGTTCATGTGTTGTGGCAACGGTCGGACGCATAGACCCCGAACCACTCCTCCCTCCCTCCTCTTCGGGTCTGACCTCCGGTCAGACCCGAAGTCTTTGTACGGCGCTTCGCGCGGAACGCGCGCGGGCTGAGCCCGCGCGCTTCTTGGTGCTTGGCGGTTGTTCCCTGCCGTGCGGCGCGAGCATGCTTCGCGTGCTCGCCTCGCATCAGTTCGCCGCCGCGTAAGCCGGCTACGCCTGGCTTACGCGGCGGCTGAGGCCCTGTGGGGGTTCGTTTTGTTCGCCTTGGCGGTGTGGGCTGCAACACCGTCAAGACGCCTGTGCGCCGGATTTCGACTCCAGGGGCGTGGTGCGAGGCTCGCTGTGTCAACCACAGCGAAGGAGTTGCTGAACAATGTCCCCCCTCAAGCGCTCGAACAACATCGCGGCCCGCATGGGTCGCTGGAGCGCGAGTCATTGGAAGACAGCCGTCTTCGGCTGGCTCGCCTTCGTAGCTGCCGCTCTTCTGATCGGCATGAACGTCGGAACCAAGAACCTCAAGGACGAGGACTACAGCACCGGCCAGTCGCACAAGGCCGACCTGATCCTCAAGCAGGGCTTCCCGCAGTCGGATCCGCAGACGGAGTTCGTGCTCGTCCAGAGCTCGAAGCTGTCGGTGAACGCCGCGGCGTTCCGCTCGACGATCAATGACGTCGTCGGGGCGGTCAAGGACAACCCGAACATCAAGAACCTCAAGAGCCCGCTCGATCCGAGTCATCCGGATCTCGTCTCGAACGACCGAAGCACCGCGATGGTCACGTTCGACATGAAGGGCAAGTACGACGATGCGACGAAGAAGATCGACCCGATCGAGGCCGCGGTGGCGAAAGTCGCTGCACAGCATCCGGGCTTCTACGTCGGTGAGGCCGGAGCGATCAGCTCGGGCAAGGCGCTCGACAAGATGTTCACCGACCAGCTCAAGCTGGCCGGCGAGCGTTCGATCCCGATCACGATCATCGTGCTGCTGCTCGTGTTCGGCGCGCTCGTCGCAGTCGGCGTCCCGCTGTTGCTCGCGCTTTCGGGCGTGATGGCGACGATCGGGCTCGTGGCGCTGCCGAGCCACCTCGTGCCGATCGACCAGAACACCCCCGCCGTGATCCTCCTGATCGGGCTCGCCGTGGGCGTCGACTACTCGCTCTTCTACCTCAAGCGCGAG
>JBKOVW010000197.1:0-9508 GCA_046724095.1 Actinomycetota bacterium
TGCGTTCCTCGTCGTCAGCCTGGGTCTCGCGCTGTTCGCGGAGACGTACCGCTCGACGCTCGCGCGGGGCGAGACCGACCAGGCCGCATTCGCGGTGCCGGCCGACTTCGTCGTGCGCGAAGACCTGACGAAGCTCGTGCCTGTCCTGCAAGCCGCGCCGCTGCCGCACTTCGAGCAGCTCGGACACGCAACACCCGTTCTGCGCCTCTCTGGCAATGTGCCGCGGTTGGAAGGCTCCCCGGGCCTGACGCTGCTCGGGATTCCGTCACAGGACATCACGCGGATCCGCTGGCGGAACGACTACTCGTCGCTGTCGCGCGCGCAGATCGCGCAGCGGCTGCAACCGTCGGGCAGTGTCGGCCTGCGGGGCGTGCGCCTGCCGCGGGACGCGCGGCGGCTCGTACTCCCGTTCCGCGCGCGCGGCGACGAGCTCGCCGTGCGCGCGGTCGTGGTCACGCCGGGCGGCGGCGCGCAGGGAATCAGGTTGGGAACCACCGCCTCGAAGCAGCTCGCAGCGCCGGTCCCGCCGGCGGCGCGCGGGGGCCTGCTGGTCTCGTTCCTCTTCGACCTGACGAACACGGGGCTGCACGGCGTCCCGAACGGCGGCATCAACGCGGCCGCCGTCGCGCAAGGGACGCTGCGCGTCGCACGCCCGCGCGTCGACGGGCGCGCGCTGCCATTCGAATTCGCGCGGTGGGAGGGCACTGGCGGCATCACTCCGACCGCCAACGGGACGCTGCGCTACCTCGTCACCGGGAACGACGTCGCGCGCTTCCGCGCGCGCCAGCCGACGGACGACCGTCCGATCCCGATCGTGGCGTCGCCCACGCTCGCGGCCGCCGCAGGCCCGGGAGGAGTGCTCCCGATCAGTGCGGCGACGGGGACGATCGTCGGACGGATCGTCGGCACCGTGAAGCGGATCCCGACGGTCGACGAGGACGTCGTGATCGCCGACGGCCCCACCGTCGCGACCGCGCTGAGCGCGACGGCGCCGGGGACCGGGACCCCGAACGAGGTCTGGCTCGATGCACCGGCCGGGCACGAGCAAGCGGTCGCCGCCGCGCTGCGGCGGTCGCCGTTCGACACGCTCGAGGTGAGCGCACACGATGCGCTGCTGGCGGATCTGCGCTCGGAACCGCTAGCCCGCGGCACGCTGCTCACGCTCGCGGGTGCAGCGCTGGCCGCGCTGGGTCTCGCGCTCGTCGGCCTGCTGCTCGTCGTCGTCTCCGATCTCCGCGACGAACGCGGTGAGCTGTTCGATCTCGAGGCGCAGGGCGCGTCGCCCGACCTGCTCCGCCGCCACCTGCGCCTGCGCACGGCGTTCGCGGCCGCCTTCGGCCTCGTCGGCGGAATCGCGACCGGAGCGGTCCTCGCCGCGCTCGTCGTCGCGCTCGTGACGCTCACCGCGGCGGCGGGCTCGGCCGAGCTGCCACTGTTACTCGGCGTCGACTGGTCCGTCGTGCTGCTCGGCCTTCTCCTCTACCTCGCGCTCGGGGCGCTGCTCGTCGGGATCGCTACACAGCGCGCGTTCCGCGCCGACGTCGCGGGGCGCTTCGCGGAGGTCGGGACGTGAGTGACGCCGTCGACGTCCGCGACGTCTTTCGTGTGCACCAGACAGCGGAAGGGGACGCGGCGGCGCTGCAGGGCCTCTCGCTGACGGTCCATGAAGGCGAGACGGTCACGGTGCTCGGGCCGAGCGGCTCGGGCAAGTCGACGTTCCTGCGCATCCTCGCCGGGCTCGACCGCCCGTCGGCAGGAACGGTGCGCGTGTTCGGCACGGAGCTCGCGAAGCTGCCGGCGCGGGACGTCGCGCGCTACCGCACGCACACCATCGGCTACGCCGACCAGCACTACGCCCGCGCGCTCGCGCCCGAGCTGACCGCGCGCGAGCTCGTCGGGCTCGAGCTCGGCCTTGCAGGCGCGACCCCGGCCGAGCGGGATCGTCGAGCGGACGAGCTGCTCGAGCGTGTCGGCCTCGCGGACAAGCGAGGCGCACGACCCGCAGAGCTGTCCGGGGGCGAGCAGCAGCGCGTCGCCGTCGCGGCTTCGCTCGCCCACCGGCCGAAGCTCTTCCTCGCCGACGAGCCGACCGGCGAGCTGGACGCCCAAAGCGCGCGCCTCGTCTACGAGACGATCGGAGAGCTGATCCGCACCGAGCGCTGCACCGCCGTGATCGTCAGTCACGATCCCGAGTCGGCGTCGATCGCCGACCGCGTCGTCCGGATTCGCGACGGCCGCGTCAGCGAGGAGTCCGGCGGGACGCTGCGCGAGGAATCGATCGTCGTCGGCAAGGGCGGCTGGCTGCGGCTGCCCGAGGAGCTGCTCCGGCGCTCGGGCATCCGCACGCACGCGAGCGCGCGGCTCGAGGGCCGCGAGATCGTCGTGTCCGGCGAGGAGACGAGCGAGAGCCTCCCGGAGACCCAGACGTTCGAGCCGCCGGACGAGAAGACCCTCGTCGCCGCCCTGCGCCGCGTGGACAAGGGCTATGGCTCCCGAACGGTGCTCGCCTCGCTCAGCGCCACGTTCGAGTCGTCGACGCTCACGGTCGTCACCGGCCCGTCGGGCTCGGGCAAGACGACGCTGCTGCACGTGCTCGCCGGGCTCGAGCTGCCGGACGCCGGCCTCGTCGCGATCCTCGGCGAGAACATCGCGAAGCTCGACCGCGCGGCACGCGCGAGGTTCCGCCGCGACCACATCGGCTACATCGGCCAGCAGCCCGGGCTCGTCCCCACGCTCTCCGCGCTCGAGAACGTCGAGCTCGCGCTCGCGCTGCGCGGGCTGCCCGCGGACGCGGCGCGCGAGGCGCTCGTCGCCGTCGGGCTGGAGGACCGCATCGAGCAGCGCGTCTCGCGGCTCTCCACCGGAGAGCGCGGACGTGTCTCGATCGCGCGCGCACTCGCGCCGCGGCCGGAGCTGCTCCTCGCCGACGAGCCGACGTCGCGCCTCGACCAGGCCAATGCGATCGCGGTCGGCGCGCTCTTCGTCCGCCTCGCGCGCGAATACGGCGCGGCGGTCGTGTGCGCGACCCACGACCCGCTCCTGATCGAGCAGGCAGACGAGACGCTCAGGCTCGGCTAGCGAGCTTGGTACGTCTTCGACATCGCCTGGAGCAGCTTCCAGGCGATGGACGGCTGGGTCTCGACGAGGGGGCGGAACTCCCATGACGTCAGCCCGTAGCATTTGAGCTCGCTCTCGGCCGTGATCGTGGCGGTGCGTGCGCTCTCGTTCAGCAGCGCGACCTCGCCGAAGTAGTCGCCGGGGCCGAGACGCCGCCGGTCCTCGCCGCCGACGGTCACCTTGGCGCTGCCCGACTCGATGATGAAGAACCCCACGCCGCTCGAGCCTTCCGCCGTGACGGTGTCGCCCTCGGAGAAGGTCCGCTCCTTCATCGACGCCGCGATGCGCTCGAGCTCCTTCCGGTCGAGATCGGAGAAGAGCGGAACGCGCTGGAGGAGTTCGACCGCGCCCTCTGCCACGCGAGGACTATGCCACACTGGAACGGTGAGGCTGACCGTCGTCGGTTGTTCGCCCGCCTGGCCGAATCCCGGCGGCGCGCAGTCGGGCTACCTCGTCGAGGGGTCGGGGCGGCTGCTGCTCGACTGCGGACCCGGCGTGCTCCCGCGCCTGCGCGAGCACGACGGTTGGCCGCGCGTCGACGCGATCGTGATCACGCACTTCCATCTCGACCACTGGGGCGACCTCGTCCCGTGGACGTTCGGCGCGATGTACGGCCCCGGTCGCGACACGCCGAAGCCGGAGCTCTGGCTTCCCCCCAGAGGGCTCGTCGAGCTCGAGCAGTTCGGAGAGAAGTTCGGCGTGCCCGGAATGTTCTCGGAGGCCTTCCACACGCAGGAGTACAAGGAAGGCGAGCCGTTCACGACGTGCGGACTGACAGTGGTGCCGGTGCGGGTGCCGCACTACCAACTGCAGACGTTCGCGCTTCGCGTCAGCGACGGCATGTCGACGCTCGCGTACTCCGGCGACTCCGCGCCGAGCCCGCAGCTCGCGGAGGTCGGACGCGACGCCGACCTCTTCCTCTGCGAAGCCACGCTGCGCGAGAGCGTCGAAGGCGGCAACGGCCTGCGCGGCCATCTCTCGGCGGAGGAGGCGATCGCCGCGTTCCATGACTCGGGCGCGAAGCGGCTCGTGATCATCCACCGGCCGGACGAGCTGCCGCTCGACGACGGCATCGAGCGCGCGTCGGACGGCGACGTCTACGTCTTTTGAAGCGCGCTTAGGACGACCTCCGCGAGCCGCCGGTAGCCGTCCTCGTTCGGGTGGTCGCCCTCGAATGTCCACTCGTCGCGCATGCGACCGGGTCGGCCGGGATCCTCGAGCGTTTCGTGGAATCGCAGCAGCGGCACGTCCTCGTCGTGTGCGATCTCCGCGATCAGCTCGTTGAGCCGTCTGATCTTCGGCTCCGCGTCCGGCCAGCCGTTGTTCCACGGCAGAACGTCGGCGAGCGCGACGCGCAGACCCAGCTCCTTGCCGCGCCGCACCATCGCCCGGAGGTTCGCCGCAGCGGCGTCGAGATCGCGTCCCTGCGCGATGTCGTTGATGCCGCCCTGGACGATCAGGACGTCGGCATCACGGACACACTCGTCGAGGCGCGCGGCAATCTCGTCCGTCCGCTGGCCGTAGATCCCGTAGTTGCGGACCTGCAGGCGCGGTTCGGCCGCCACAGCCCACACGTCCCAGCCGCGCAGGCCGGGCGACCCCTCGGTGATCGAGTCACCGAGTGCCGCGACGACGATGGGATGCTGTGACAACGGAGCTATCATCGAGCGCGGAGCCGGGATCGGAGGGACGTGCCGCCTGAGCGGCAGAAAACTGGGCACGACATCGTCGTCGTCGGAGCCTCCGCGGGCGGCGTCGAGGCCCTTCGCGCCATCGTCTCGAGGCTCCCGGGTGACCTTCCTGCCGCTGTCTTCGTCGTCCTCCACGTGCCGGCGATCGCCACGAGCGTGCTGCCGGCGATCCTCCAGCGGGCCGGCGAGCTTCCGGCCGACCATGCCGAGGACGGCGCAGAGCTCGAGCGCGGACGGATCTACATTGCGCCGCCGGACCATCACCTGCTGATCCAGCCGGGATTCATGCGCGTCAACCGCGGCCCCAAAGAGAACGGCTACCGGCCTGCGGTCGACCCGATGTTCCGCACCGCGGCCTCGACGTACGGCTCGCGCGTCGTCGGCGTCATCCTGTCGGGCGTGCTCGACGACGGGACCGCCGGCCTCGCAGCCGTGAAGACACACGGGGGCCGCGCTCTCGTGCAGGACCCCGCGACCGCGCTGTACCCGATGATGCCCGAGAGTGCGATCCACGCCGCCGAACCGGACCTCGTTGCCTCGCCCGAGGGACTCGCCGACATGATCACGGCGCTCGCGCACGAGCGCGTGCCGGCGACAATGGCGCCGACCGATGACCCGCTGCTCGGTGAGGAGCAGTACATCGAGATCGACCGCGCCGCGAGCGACCGTCCACAGTCGGGGAGCCCGTCCGGTTTCGTCTGTCCGGACTGCGGCGGGGCGCTCTGGGAGATGGAGGAGGAATCGGGATTGCTGCGGTTCCGCTGCCGCACGGGTCACGGCTACTCGATCGAGACGCTCGCGGCCGAGCAGACGGAAACGGTGGAGAGTGCGCTCTGGGCAGCGCTACGCGCGCTCGAGGAGCGTGCGGCGATGGCGCGCCGCATGGCGGGTCGTCTGCGCGGACGCGGTGGCAAGGCTTCGGCCGGGCGCTTCGAGGCGCAGGCCGACGCCGCCGTGCAGCAGGCGCTCGTGATCCGGGAGGCGCTGATGCACATCACGCCGCTTACTGAGCCGGCAGGGCACGCGCCGTGAGCGTCGCTCGCCGATGGCTCGCTCTCGTGGGGGAAACGATGTTTCCCCCACGTGCCCCCTTCTTTCGGTTACGCCTCGATCGGGGAAACCTCACGGTCTCCCCCAATACCCCTTCCCTCGCTCACGCCGCAGGGGCTGCGACGTGAGCACACAAGAGCGCGATCCGCAGTTCGAAGACCTGCTCGCGTTCATCCGCGACGAACGCGGATTCGACTTCACCGGCTACAAGCGGCCGAGCCTCCGGCGGCGCTTCTCGAAGCGGATGGAGTCCGAGAAGGTCCCATCCTTCCCTGAATACCGCGAGTACTTGGAGCAGCACCCGGACGAGTTCGTCCAGCTCTTCAACACGATCTTGATCAATGTCACGTCGTTCTTCCGCGACGAGGTCGCGTGGGACTATCTGCGTCGCGAGGTGGTGCCGCGGATCGTCGAGCTGCACGACGGCGTCGACAGTTACATCCGGCTCTGGTCGACAGGCTGCGCGACGGGCGAGGAGGCGTTCTCGCTCGCGATGGTCTTTGCCGAAGAGCTCGGCGAGGACGCCTACAAGGCTCGCGTGAAGATCTACGCCACCGACATCGACGACGACGCGCTCACGACGGGCCGGCACGCCGAGTACAACCCCAAGCAGCTCGAGCCTGTGCCGGCGGATCTGCGCAAGCGCTACTTCGAACCGCGGAATGGGAACTATGCGTTCCGCGGGGACCTGCGCCGCAGTGTCATCTTCGGCCGGCACGACCTCATCCAGGACCCGCCCATCTCGCGCATCTCGCTGCTGCTCTCACGCAACACGCTCATGTATTTCGACGTGCCGACGCAGCATCGCATCCTCGCGAACTTCCACTTCTCGCTGCTCGACGGCGGCTATCTGTTCCTCGGCAAGTCCGAGGCGCTGTCGGCGCGCAGCGACCTCTTCGCTCCGGTCGACGTCAAGCGCCGTGTCTTCACGAAGGCCGGCCGAAACGCAGCGATGCGGCTCCGACCTCTGACGGTCGACGGAGCGGGCACGCTCGCGCAGGTCGCCGCGGATGCGCTCATCCGTGACGTCGGCTTCGAAGCCGTTCCCGTCGCGCAGCTCGTCGTCGACCGAGACGGCGCTCTGAAGCTTGCGAACCTCCAGGCGCGGGCATTCTTCGATCTCACGCTGCGAGACATCGGCAGGCCGTTCAAGGACCTCGAGGTGTCCTTCCGGCCGGTTGAGTTGCGTTCACGGGTCGAGCAGGCCTACTCGGAGCGTCACGTCATCTCTCTCCGCGACGTCGAGTGGAGGAGCGGCACCGAAGTGCGCTACCTGGACGTGCAGATCGCGCCGCTGATCGCGCAAACCGGCGCGGTCGTCGGCGCCGGCGTCACGTTCACCGAGGTGACCCGGTACCGACGCTTGCAGCAGGCTCTCGAGGACTCGAAACGCGAGATCGAGACTGCGTACGAGGAGTTGCAGTCGACGGTCGAAGAGCTCGAGACGACGAACGAGGAGCTCCAGTCGACGAACGAAGAGCTCGAGACGACGAACGAAGAGCTCCAGTCGACGAACGAAGAGCTCGAGACGATGAACGAGGAGCTCAACGAGCGCAGCCTCGACCTGAACGACGCGAACGCGCTCCTGGAAGCGGTCCTGAGCAGCCTGCAGGCCGGTGTGATCGTCGTGGACGGAGATTTCGTCGTCACTGCCTGGAACGAGGGCGCGCGCGATCTCTGGGGCCTGCGCTCGGACGAAGCCATCGGCAAGCATCTGATCAACCTCGACATCGGGCTCCCGGTCGACGACCTCCAAAAGCCGATACGCGAAACATTCGCCACCGGCATCGGCAGCCACCTCGAAATGCCCGCCGTCAACCGACGCGGCAGGCACGTTACGTCGCGCGTGAGCCTGATGCCGCTCGTCGCCGGCAACGGCGAGGCCCGCGGGCTGATCGTCCTGACTCAGGCGGACAGTGTCGACGGAGGTCGACCGTGATTGCGGTCTCGCCCTTCGTCACGCTCGAACAGGAGGCGATCCCGGCATCGCGCCGGATGTACGCGTCGAGCTCGACGCCGATCGTGTGTATGTCCTGAGCGGCGTCACGCCGCGCCGCACGGAGTTCGGCGTGATCCTGATCGAGGACATCTCGAAGCGCGAGCGCCGCTCTCGCGCAGAGAGCGAGTTCGTCGCCAACGCCGCGCACGAGCTTGCGCACGCCGCTGACGGGAATCGTCAGTGGCTGCCCGCGGCTTGCGCGGAACGCCGGCTCGCGCTAACTCTCCGAGCGCGGGTCGGTCTTCTGCGCGATCTCGGCGGGAGCGCCCTTGAACTTCCGCACGACGTCGTAGCGGGAATGTGTTTCGACCACCTCTTCGACGTCGGGCGCAACGTGGCCGTTCGCGACGGCGAACAGGTGGGAGTCGGCGCGGACATGCTCGTACTCCTCACGCGTGAGGCTGATGCGCGCGACGCAGGCGGCGTCGCCGCATTCGCAGATCAGGTCCATGGGCTCCTTCGTCAAGTCGAACGCCGAAGCGACGTCCTGAATGCGCTCGTTGACGTCGCGGAACACTGCCTCGTTCATGCCGATCCGCTCTTCGCGATTCATCGCTTCTCGACGACGACGTAGCCGTCGTTCCTTGCAACGGGGCGTCCGACGGGCGCGTCCGACCCTTCATGCCCGACGGCGGTCACGAAGTGGCGTGGGTTCGCGCGAACGGCCGCGTACTGTTCCTGTGTCAGGCGAATGATCTCCACACAGTCCTCGGCGGCACATTCGCACAAAAAGGGGATCCGCTCCAAATCGTGATCGTAGTGATCGGCCGCGCGCCGGATCCGTTCGTTCGCATCCCGAAAGACGCCGTTGTTGCGCTCGATGCGCTCAGCCCTCCGGTCGTTCACAGCCGAGCATTGCCGCCGACGGGCGACGTCTAAACGTCCAGGAGCGCCGCGACCTCCGGCGGCGTCGGCTCCCCTGGCCGGATCCGGGCTGCGAGCTCGTGCAGCTTCATACGGTTCGAGCGCGACGCCCTCCGGATCATCTCGAACGCCGCGTCGACGTCGAGCCCGTGGCGCTCGGCGAGGACCCCCTTGGCCTGCTCGATCACGATCCGGGAATCGAGCGCACGCTGGAGCTGGGCCCGGCGCTCGTAGCTGGCTTCCGTGACGGCCAGGAGACGTTCGATCGCGACGGAGGCTTCGTCTTCCATCAGGTGCGGCGCGGCCTCAGATCGACGACGAGGTCGCAGTCGAGCGCATCGGCAATGCGCAGGAGGGTATCGATGCGTGGCGGGCGGCCCCCGCGCTCGAGGCGGGCGATGGCGGACTGGGTCGTGCCGACGATCTCCGCCAGCTCGCGCTGGGAGAACCCTTTTGCCTGGCGGCGCTCCGCGACCTTGTCCGCGATCGTGGCGAAGAACCAGCCGCGATCGGCCGTGCGGATGCGCTCCTGCAGCCGTTCGAGCGGGCTCTTCGCCGTGCGCGGCATACCACGAATGCTATCCGCGCCGCTCAAGCGCTTCGAGCGCCGTCGATCCAGCGTTCTTAGCCGCCGGCCTGTGCGTCGAGCTGGGCGCTGAGGCGCTGGTAGAAGAAGCCACCCAGCAGGAGCACGGCGCCGACCGCCAGGAAGGACAGCGCGCGTTGCGCCGAGCTCAGGCTCGGGAGGTCGAACAGGAAGATCTTCCCGAGGCTGACGGCGAAGAGC
>JBKOVW010000054.1:0-2839 GCA_046724095.1 Actinomycetota bacterium
ATCATCCGGCCGAAGTCGGAGACGACGACGGCGCCCACGCCGTGGCTCGTCATCTTCTCCGCGGCCTCGCCGATCGTGTCGGACGGCTCGACCGTCAAGACCTCCTTCGTCATCACCTCGCCGAGCGTGGGCATGGCGGCGAGCATAGGCGAAGACCGCGGCTACAATCCACCCTCGCGGGCGATTAGCTCAGTTGGTTAGAGCGCCGCTCTGATAAGGCGGAGGTCCGTGGTTCGAATCCACGATCGCCCACTTCCGAGTGCCCGCAGAACGCTGACTAGTGGAGGCGGTCCGTGCGCTGGAGGTAGTCCTCGACGGCGAGCAGGAAGGTGTTGTCCTCCGCCAGCTCGCGGAGCGTCCCCTTCGTCTCGTCGTCGAGATCCTCGTCGCACGCGAGCTCGGTCAGGAAGCTCCCCATCTGGCCGTCACGGGACAACGCGGCCATGCGGAGGAAGATCCGCTTCGCCTCGTCGTCCTGTGAGATCGCCTCCAACGACTCGATGTCGTGGTTGAGCCACAGACCCAGCATCTCGAAGGTGAAACGCCCCGAGACGCCTGGCAGATACGGCCCCTAAGACGCGGCACGCTCCAGCGCTTCGACGAGCTCTTCGAGCTCCGTCTCGTCGGCGAACGAGATCTCGAGTCGGTTGGACACGACGCGGCTCGAAAACCCGGTGATCCGGTCGGCCGCCCGCTTCGCGCGCGCGACGAGATGGGGATCGAGCCTCGCCTGCTGCCGGCGCTGCTTCGTCTTCGCGCCGGCCCACCGCGCAGCGCGCTCGGCTGCGCGCACCGACATCCCCTTCTGAACGATCTTGCGCGCAAGCGCGCGCCGGCCCTCGTGATCGGGCACCGCGAGCACCGCCCGCGCATGGCCCTCCGTCAGCTGTCCCCGCTCGAGCATCTTGAGCACGTCCTCCGGCAGCTCGAGCAAGCGCACGCGGTTCGACACGGCGGGCTTCGACTTACCGACCTGCTCGGAGAGCTCGCCGAGCGAGAGCCCGAACTCGTCGAGGACGACTGCGAATGCGCGGGCCTCCTCGACCGGCGACAAATCCTCGCGCGCGATGTTCTCGACGAGGCCGAGCAGGAGCGAGTCGCGGTCGTCGGCCTCGCGCACGACCGCCGGGACGGTCTTCAGCTTGGCATCGCGCGCCGCCCGCCAGCGGCGCTCGCCGGCGATCAGCTCGTAGCCACCGGACACGCGCGGCCGCACGAGGACCGGCTGAACGACGCCCTGGACGCGCACCGAATCGGCGAGGCCGGCACCTGCGTCGGAGTCGAACTTCCGCCGCGGCTGCCGCGGATTCGGGTGGATTGCGTCGACCGGCAGCTCGGCGAGCTCCTTCGATCCGGCGCCGCCGAGCAGAACCTCCAGCCCGCGGCCGAGGCCTCTTCGTTCAGGCGCGCTCGACAAGTTCCATCGCCACCTTCCAGTACGCGTCGGCGCCGCGCGAGCGGCGGTCGTACGCGATCGCAGGGAGCCCGTGGCTCGGCGCTTCCGCGAGCCGGACCGACCGCGGCACGGTCGTCGTGAACACGAGATCGCCGAAGTGCTTCCGTACCTCCGCCTCGACGTCGGCCGACAGGCGGGTCCGCCCGTCCACCATCGTGAGCAGCACGCCGCCGACAGCGAGCCGCGGATTGAGCCGCATCTTCACGAGGTTGATCGAGTGAACGAGCTGCGACAGCCCCTCGAGCGCGTAGTACTCCGCCTGCACCGGGATCAGCACGCGATCCGCTGCGGCGAGTGCGTTGACAGTCAGCGGCCCGAACGAGGGCGGGCAGTCGAGGAACACGAAGGAGTACTGCTCGACTCCCGATGCGAGCGCATGACGGAGGTACGTCTCGCCCTCCCCGTGCCGCGTCAGCTCGACGGTCGCTCCGGCCAGCTCAGGCTTCGCCGGAACCAGGTGCAGGTTGGGGAAGCGCGTCGGCTTGGCGAGCTCACCGAGCGGCGCCCCGTCGAGCAGGTCGTACGTCGACGTCCCGTTTGCGTGCTCCCCCAGCCCGGACGTCGCGTTGGCCTGCGGATCGAGGTCGATGACGAGCGCGCGCTCGCCGGCCTCGGCGAGGCAGGCCGCGAGGTTGATGGCGGTGGTCGTCTTGCCGACGCCGCCCTTCTGATTCGCGAGTGCGTAGACCCTGGCCACGCCGCCAGAGTACTCAGGCCAACGGACGCTTACGTGCGACTCCGGTCCGCCGCGGAAAGCCGTCGGGCGTGCGCCGCACCTTGCGCAAGACGAGCAGTCCCGCGTGCTCCTCGGAGGCCTCCCCGCCGACCTGCTCGGCGGCTCGGGCGACCCGTTCGACGTCTGCCGTCTCGCCGATCCACAGCACCGCAGCCCCACCTTCGCGGACGAGCGGCAGGCACCACTCCGCCGCGACCGGCGGCGGCGCGAGCGCCTTGGCGACGGCGACGCCGAACACGTCCGTCTCCTGCTCCTCGGCGCGGCCGCGGACGACGCGCGCATTCGGCGGCGCCCACTCGCGCAGGAAGTCGCACTTGCGGCCGTTCGCCTCGAGCAGCGTCACCTCGCGGTCGGGCAACGACACGGCGAGCGGGATCCCCGGCACGCCGCCGCCCGAGCCGACGTCCACGATCGGCCCGGCGAAACGCGACACGACGTCCACGCCGCGCAGCGAGTCCTCCAGCAAGACGCGTCGCGCCTCGGCGACATCGTCGATCGCGGTCAAGCCGGAAGTTACGACGAGCGCGCGGATCCAGTCGTCAAGCAACGGGCCGGATGACGACGAAGCGGTTCGGCTCGGTGCCATCGCTCGTCGTCTCGACGCCGTCGAACTCCTTCAACCGGATGTGCACGACCTTGCGCTCCAC
>JBKOVW010000256.1:0-4211 GCA_046724095.1 Actinomycetota bacterium
GAGCGACGGGATAACGTGGCGACCGCCTTCGCGGCGGCCCGGAGCGCACCGGCACGGGTCATGCTCGTCGACGACGTCTACACGACCGGAGCCACGGCCAATGCAGCCGCGTCGGCGCTCCGGAAAGCAGGCGCACGCGAGGTCGAGATCGTGACCTTTGCGCGGACGATTCGCCTCCGCTGAGGCGCCGCGAGAGGGCGCTGGAAAAGCCGCTCCACGCTGCCAAGGCGCCGCTTGCGGCGCCGCCATCAGGCCGTCCGCGCCGCCGGCCGAGAGCGCTGGCAAAGTCGCCCCACGCTGCTAAGGTCAGATTCCGGCCTACGAGGAGAAGCGATGCGACTTCAGGTGAAGGGAAAGAACGTCGACGTCAGCGATTCGATTCGCCGGTACGCCGAGGAAAAGCTCGGCAAGCTCGATCGTCAGCTGCACGCTCTGACGCCGGTCGAGCTCGAGCTCCGCGTCGAGCGCAACCCGTCGATCTCCGCGAACCAGATCGCCGAGGCGACGGTGTGGACGAAGGGCCCGACGCTCCGCGCCCGCGAGGCGTCCACCGACATGAAGGCGTCGATCGACCAGCTGACGGACAAGCTGCTGCGCCAGGTCGAGCACTACCGCGCGAAGCGCAGCCGCAGGCAGGTGCGCGGAAACGGAGCCCCGCCCGGAGGTTCGATGAGCATTCCCGAAGACGAGAGCATCCCTCAGATCGTCAAGACGAAGCAGTTCTCCGTGAAGCCAATGAGCGCCGAGGAGGCGGCGCTGCAGCTCGAGCTTGTCGGGCACGACTTCTTCGTCTTCCGCAGCGACGAATCCGGGGATGTGAACGTCATCTACCGCCGGCGCGACGGCGGCTACGGCCTGATCGAGCCGCAAGGGTAAGGCGTCTCACGAGCAGATGGTGCTAGTCGGCGATTCAAGCGGACGTACCTGCGTAGCCCGTACGTCCTCTGGACGGCACCGCAAGCGGTGCCTCAGCGAGCCGCCGAGCTAGTGGCGCTGTTTCGGCGCAAGCCGCTGCATGAGCGGCTGGCCGAGGAGGGAGGGCTCGTCGAGCGATCGGGCGGCCGTCCGCCGTTCACCGGCGCGATCGGCGAGACCGGCATACACGGGGTGCCGCGCGAGCGCGAGTACGACGCAGTCGTCGCCGCCGACGCCCCGGACGTGGAGGGCTCAACCGCGCGCTTCGTCGCCCTTGCGGATGCGTCGCTCCTGATCGAAGAAGGGGATGGCGACCTGACGCCGCTCGCGGACTCGATCGAACACGAGGTGAAGCCCCCGTACCGCGCGATCGCAGTCCGCCGGGGCGAGACGCAATGGGCCGTCGCGGCGCATCGGCTGCGGGTTGCCGAGCTGCCGGAGCCCGGCGGCGACGAGGTCGAGCTCGCGGTCCGCGGCGACGAGCGAACGCTCGTGATCGACGGCGTCCGCGTCTTCGGGACGCTGCCGGAGCTCGAGAAACTCGCCGACGGCGACTCGGTGATCCGCGCGACCCGGCTCGACGGCGACCTGTGGGAGATTCGTGTCGATCCGCTCTAATCGCGGGGAGCTACCCTAGGCCTGATGGCTCAGCAGCTCGGCTCTTTCGAGAAGATCCTCCGCGTCGGCGAGGGCCGGCGGATGAAGCGGCTCGCCGACCAGGCGGCCTACATCACCTCGCTCGAGCCCGAGTTCCAGGCGCTCTCGGACGAGGAGCTGCACGGCAAGACGGCCGAGTTCCGGCAGCGCCTCGAGAACGGCGAGACGGTCGAGGAGCTGCTCTTCGAGGCGTTCGCGGCCGTCCGCGAGGCGCGCCTGCGGGAGTCGGACCAGCGCATGTTCGACGTGCAGCTGATGGGCGGGATCGTCCTCCACGAGGGCGACGTAGCCGAGATGAAGACGGGCGAGGGGAAGACCTTCGTCGCGAGCCTCGCGCTCTATCTGAACGCGCTCGAGGGCAAGGGCGTCCACCTGATCACCGTCAACGACTATCTGGCGCAGCGCGACGCCGAGTGGAACCGCGGGGTGTACGAGCGCCTCGGCATGACCGTGGCGCACATCGAGAACATGATGCCGTTCGCCGAGCGCAAGGCTGCCTACGACTCCGACATCACGTACGGCACCAACTCGGAATTCGGCTTCGACTACCTCCGCGACAACATGGCCGTCAGCCTCGACGGCGTCGTCCAGCGCAGCCACACGTACGCGATCGTCGACGAGGTCGACTCGATCCTGATCGACGAGGCGCGCACGCCGCTGATCATCTCCGGCGAACCGGAGACCGCCGCGCAGATCTACTACGACTTCGCTCGCATCGCGCGCGCTCTCAGGGGCGTCCCGCACGACCCGCTCTTGAAGGGCGGCAATCCGGACGCCGACTTCGAGTACGACGAGAAGCACAAGACCGTCGCACCCGGGCAGGCGTCGATCGACGCCGTCGAGCGCGCGCTCCGCATCGAGAGCCTTTACGACCCGCGCAACTCACAGCTCGTCAACCATCTGAACCAGGCGCTGAAGGCCGAGTCGCTCTACAAGCGCGACGTCGACTACGTCATCCAGGACGGCGAGGTGAAGATCGTCGACGAGTTCACCGGCCGCATCATGGAGGGGCGGCGCTGGTCGGAGGGCCTGCACCAGGCGATCGAGGCCAAGGAGGGCGTGAAGATCCAGGAGGAGAACGTCACGCTCGCGACGATCACGCTGCAGAACTACTTCCGCCTCTACGAGAAGCTCGCCGGCATGACCGGGACGGCGAAGACGGAGGAGAAGGAGTTCGTCGAGATCTACAACCTGCACGTCGTCGAGATCCCGACGAACGTGCCGGTCGCGCGCGACGACAAGAACGACTTGATCTTCAGGTCGAAGGAAGGGAAGTTCCTGGCGGTCATGCGCGACATCCAGGAGCGGCACCAGAAGGGCCAGCCGGTGCTCGTCGGCACGATCGCCGTCGAGACGTCCGAGTACCTGAGCGAGCTGCTCTCGCGGCAGGGCATCCCGCACAACGTCCTGAACGCGAAGGAGCACGCGCGCGAGGCGGAGATCATCAAGGACGCGGGCCAGAAGCACGCAGTCACGATCGCGACGAACATGGCCGGCCGCGGCGTCGACATCAAGCTCGGCGACGGCGTGCGCGAGCTGGGCGGCCTGTACGTGCTCGGCACCGAACGGCACGAGGCGCGC
The DNA here is from genome assembly GCA_046724095.1 of Actinomycetota bacterium. GTDB lineage: Bacteria > Actinomycetota > Thermoleophilia > Gaiellales > Gaiellaceae > 3-1-20CM-4-69-9. The sequence goes on from JBKOVW010000256.1 coordinate 3,154, forward strand.
CGCATCGACAACCAGCTACGCGGCCGCTCGGGCCGGCAGGGGGACCCGGGCGAGTCGCGCTTCTACCTCTCCGGCGAGGACGACCTCGTGCGCCTGTTCGCCGGCGACCGGATCAAGAACATCATGCAGCGCTTCAAGATCCCCGATGACCAGCCGATGGAGGCGAAGATCCTCTCGAACCAGATCGAGGGCGCGCAGAAGAAGGTCGAGGAGCAGAACTTCGTGGCCCGCAAGAACGTCCTCAAGTACGACGACGTGATGAACCGCCAGCGCGTCGTCATCTACGAGCAGCGCCGCGCTGTCCTCGAGGGCGAGGACATGAAGGAACAGGTGCTCGAGTGGATCGACGAGGTCGTCGAGCGCACGGTCGACCAGTTCACATCGGAGGAGTACGCCGAGGAATGGGACCTCGAGGCGCTCGTCAAGCAGATGGCGCTCCTCTACGACACCGAGGTCACCGTCGACGAGCTCCGCGAAGACCTCGGCGATATCAGCCGCGACTCGCTCGTCGAGGAGTTCCGGGACGACGCCCGCGACGCCTACACCGCGAAGGAGGAGGAGCTCACGCCGGAGCTGATGCGCGAGCTCGAGCGCTTCGTGATCCTCCAGGTCGTCGACCAGCGCTGGCGCGAGCACCTCGACTCGATGGACTATCTGCGCGAAGGCGTCCACCTGCGCGCGATGGCCCAGAAGGATCCGCTCGTCGAGTACCAGCACGAGGGCCACCTGATGTTCGGAGAGCTCGGCCTCGCGATCCACGAGGAGGTCGTGCTGACGCTCTTCCACGCGCAACTCGCTCCGGAGGAGGCCGACGCGCTGCAACAGCAGCAGGCGACGAACGGCCGGATGCAGTACGAGCACGAATCGCTGGCCGGTGCGGATGCGATCGCGGCAGCAGGCGGCAGCGCGGCGGCGGGAACGACGACGATGGCGATGACCGGCGGCTCGACGACCACGGCAGGCGCGCCGAAGCCGATCGTCAAGTCCGAGCGCGAGAACATCGGCCGCAACGACCCGTGCTGGTGCGGCAGCGGCAAGAAGTTCAAGAAGTGCCACGG
>JBKOVW010000010.1:0-5806 GCA_046724095.1 Actinomycetota bacterium
AGATCTACACATTCATTGCATCGTCGGCAGCGTCAGATGTGTATAAGAGACAGACGCACATGCGCGAGTACGAGTCGGAGGAGCAGTTCCGCTCGGTGCTCGAGCATCCGCAGCTCCGCTTCGACGTCGTGCGCTCGTCGCAGCTGAAGGCGCCGCTGACCGACCTTGTCTTCCGCGTCGCGGCGCTCGCGCACGTGGTGAAGCGCGAGCGTCTCCCCCGCCTCTACCTGGACCTGCCGGAGTGGGTGTCGAAGGCGCGGCGCGCGACCGGCGTGCCGATACCGGGCTACCGGTGGGTCGAGGCAGCGGGCGTCAAGGCGACAGCAGATCCCGGAGGCTGATCCCGCCCGACACGAGCTTGTCGATCGGCGCCCTGCGGATGAACTCGCGAATCGGCCCGGCGAGGAAGCCCGGAATGTCGCCGCGCTGCTCTGCCTCGTCGACGGAGCGCAGCAGGCCCGCCCGGAGCGCGACCTCGATCCGCTTCTTGCTCCAGTGCGTGTGGAACGGCGAGCTCGAGCCGACGGAGAGGACGAGCGCCTCACGGGAGATGTGCAGCCGGCACGCCGCGCCGTCGAGCCCGTCGAGCAAGACGCGCTGAATCGCGCTGCCCTCGAACTTCCGGGACTTGCACGGATCGGCCAGGTGCACCTCGCCCGCGTGCGCGGCGCCGAGCGACAGCTCGACGACGATGAGCACCGCGGCGGCGGCGAACAACGCGATCAACCACCTCATCGGACCAGCCTCCATGCAAGCACCGCGCCTGCGGCGGCGAACGCCGCCGCGAGGAAGAACGCCGAGCGGAACGCGCGCGTGATCGTGTTCTGAATCGCGGAGACGAGGTCGTCGCGCGCCGCGGCGAGCGTCGGGTTGCTTTTCGCGCCTCGCGAGTCGAACGGCTCCTTCAGGTCGGGGATCTCTCCGGTCTTCGCCTGGTTGAAGGCCTTGCGCAGGTCGAGCGCGATAGGGACCTTGTCGGTGATCCCGATCGGCGCGTCAAGCAGTACCTGAGTGGCCTTCAGCATCGCGCGGTCGCCGGCGTCCGGGAGCGTCGACGCGAGCAGCGGCGCGATCGTCGCGATGGCGGCGACGAGCCCGAGGTGACGTACGCCGATGGTCAGCGTCCCGCTGCGCGTCAGCCCGGACTCGACGTCCAGCGCCGCGTTCGAGAGCGTCGGCACGGCGAGCCCGAGCCCGGCGCCGCACAGCGCAAGCGCGCACATCGCGATCGGGACATTGGCCGATGGCAGCAGCGCAAGCGCAACGAGGCCGGCCGCGAGCAGCCCCGCGCCGGCAGCCGCGCTGCGAGGCAGCGCACGCGCGGCGAACGCCGCGAGCGGTATGACGCTCACGATCAGCGCGCCCTCGATCGGCGTGTACTGCCAGACGACGATCACCAGCAGAACGCCGAGGAAGAGCGCGCCGACGAGCGCACCGAAGACGAGCCCGAGGCAGACGTTCGCCGGCACGGTCCGGCGCAGCGACGGGCGCCACCCTTCGACCGCCGTCGGCTCGTCCTCGCGGCGCCACGCGGCGACGAGCCCGGCCGCCGCGACAGGCGCCTGCGCAACGAAGATCGCGCGCCAGTCGAACAGCTGCGTGAGGATCCCGCCGAGCGCCGGGCCGAGCGCCGCGCCGAACGTCCCCGCCAGCGTCCACGTGTTCACCGCCAGCAGCGACAGCGCGCCCGCGAGCACCAGCCCCGCACCGGCGCCCTGCACGCAGCGCGCGGCGATCAGGAACCACAGCGCCTGCGCGGACGCGCAGGCAATCGTCGCCGCGAGGAAGAGCAGCGTCCCGGCCGCGAACACGAGCCGCGCGCGGAAGCGGTGCACGAAGAACACGAGCGACAGCGCCGTCACCGCGACCGCGGCGTTGTACGCCGTGACGATCCACGACACGCCCGTGATCGAGGTCTCGAAGCGCGAGTACAGCTGCGGCAGCGCGAGGACGACGATCGACGAGTCGGCGAACGCGATCGCCACGATCGCGGCGACCAGCGCTGTCAGGACGCGACTGTTACGCGCTGCGCTGCTCGGCGACTGCGTGGAGCCGTTCGCGGAGATCATCGACATCGCCCGCGAGATCATCCAACCTCGGCAGCTGCGACAGCGATTCGAGCCCGAAGACGCGCTCGAACATCGGCGTCGTGCGGTACTTGACCGCGCCGCCGACGCCGTCGTCACGCCCCGCCTCGGAGATCAGCCCGCGCTCGACGAGGCCGGCAACCGCAGAGTCGGCCGCAACGCCGCGGATGCGCGCGATCTCCGGCCGCGTCACCGGCCCGAGGTACGCGACGATCGCCAGCGTCTCCAGCGACGCCTGGGAGAGCCCTCGCTGCACCGGGCGCTCGAACAGCCGCCCGCACGCCTCCGCAGCGTCGCGCGAGGCGCGGAACGCCCAGCCGCCGGCCACCTGCTCGAGCACGATGCCACTGCGCCCCTCGCGGTAGCGCTCCGACAGCAGGCCCAGGGCCATCTCGACCCGCTCTCGCTCGTCGTCCGCGGCCGCGACGAGCTCCTCCACGGGCAGCGGCGCGCCGGCGACGACGAGCAGCGCCTCCAGCGTGCGCGCGAGCTGGTCGAGCGGATTGGCGGTGACTAGGCGGAGCGGACGTTCCACGCAAGGGTCCTTTCGTCTGCGGCGGCGCTCTCCTCCCCGACCCTAGCGACACGGATCGGGGCGAACGGAGCCGCCTGGCTGATGGTGATCTCGTCGGCGCGCCGGAGCTCCAGCAGCGCGAGGAAGGCAACGGCCTGCTCGATCCGCGAGAGGCCGTCGAGCTCGGCGTCGAAGTCGAAGCGCGAGCGGCGCCGGAGCAGCGCCCGGAACCGCTCCAGGAACTGCCCCACGGGCGGGAAGCGGAGCGCCATGTGGTTCAGGGACACGGCCGGCGGCTCCTTGGCGAGCAGGCGGATCACCTCCGCCAGCTGCTCGGGCTGCTGCGGAGCGAGCTTCCGCTCCGGCTGCGGCGCCAGCGGCGCCGGCCCGATGCGGAAGAAGCGGTCGCGCTCCTCCGCCAGCCGCTCGGCCAGCCAGCCCGCGGCCTCCTTCATCCGCCGGTACTCCGCGAGGCGCCGGGCGAGCTCCTCGGCCGCCTCCTCGGGCTCCAGATCGGCGAGCTCGGCGGCCTCGTCCTCGAACAGCCCCCGCGCCTTCAGCTCCAGCAAGGCGGCAACCAGCACCAGGAACTCGCCGCAGGCGTCGAGATCGAGCTCCTCGCGCTCCGCGAGCCGCTCGACGAAGCGGACGACGATGCCGGCGACGTCGACGTCCGCGAGGTCGACCTCCTCCTTGAGGATCAACGTCAACAGCAGGTCGAAGGGGCCCTCGAAGGCGTCGAGGTCCAGCTCGAGCTCACGCACGATCATCGGCGCCGAAAGCTAACGGCCGGAGCGGACGCGGCCCTTCGGCACGGCCATGGCCGGGCCCTCGGGGACGACCCGCTTCGCCCGCGGCCGGTCGGCCGGGGTCTCCTTGCGGATGAACTGCCACCAGATGAAGAACGCGGTGGAAAGGACGAAGACGACGATCGAGACGTAGGCGTTCAGCCGCAGCCCGAGGTACTTGTGCGCGGGATCGATCCGCAGCAGCTCCTCGAAGAAGCGGCCGAAGCAGTACCAGGAGACGTACAGCGCGAAGAGCGCCGGCCGGCGAATCCGGAAGAAGCGGTCGACCAGGAGCAGCACGACGACGCCGACGATGTCCCAGATGAACTCGTACAAAAAGGTCGGATGAAAGGTCGCGTACTGGATGTACGCGCCGCGATGCGCCTCGTCGATCTTGAGACCCCACGGCAGGCTCGTCGGCTTGCCGTACAGCTCCTGGTTGAACCAGTTGCCCCAGCGGCCGATGCCCTGCGCCAGCAGGAGGCCGGGCGCGACCGCGTCCATGAACAGGCGCACGCTGTTCCCGGACCGGCGCACGATCCACGCGCCCGCCAGGACGCCGAACAGAATCCCGCCCCAGACGCCGAGCCCGCCCTTCCAGACGGCGAACGGCGCCCACCACGCGTCGATCGCCTTGACCTCGCTCCAGCTGGTGATGTCGTGGTAGAGCCGCGCGCCGACGATGCCGAACGCGACGCCCCAGACGGCGACGCGGAAGACGAGATCCCAGTCGCCGCCCCACTTCACCCAGCGATAGCCGGTCAGCGCGACGCACGCGGCGATCGCGAGCAGCAGCATGACGCCGTACAGGTGGATGGAGAACGGGCCGACGTCGACCGTGCCGCTGTGCGGCGAGGGGATGCTGGCGAGGAACGTCACCGGCAAAGATTCTGCCGACGGCCGCGATTGCCTGCCTTCTACAACAGGATCTTGACCGCGAGGTCGGGCGAGCAGCCGCGCGAGAGGAGCTCGACCGCGACGTGGAGATCGACATCTGCGCGCTCGGCCAGCTCGGCCGCCGCGGCGGCGCCGTAGCCGGCCAGCTCGAGCTGCTCGGCCCGCCAGGCCGCCACCAGAACGACCTCGTCGAGGATCTCGGTCTCCGCAGCGCTCATCTCACTCGTCTATTCGGCCGCGGCGGGGAAGCGGTTCTCCCCTTACGGGGTGATCTGCCGCGCCAGCGCGAGCATCTGGCCCTTGGTCAACTGCCCCTCGAGCCGGTAGGTGACGTCGTTCAGCAGCCAGAGCAGGACGTTGCCGGCGAGCCTCGACTGGGCCTCGCCCGAATCCCACATGACGACGTGCGGCGCGCCCGTGATCCACAGCCCGAACTCGCCGAGCGGCACCTCGTCGATGTGCGTCGTCGGGCCGACGACCTTCTTCGAGAAGCCCATCTGGTCGCCGCGCAGCTCGGCAAGCAGCACCTGCCTGCCGCGATACCGGAGCAGCGCCGCGGACATGCCCGGCTGCCTGTAGTACTTCGTCGCGGTCAGCCGCGCCGGCAGCTTCAGCGTCGGCTGGGCGCGGGCCGGCCCGAGGCCCGTAGAGAACGGGTGCGTCTGCGCGGGCGGCAGCGTGTTGACACGTTCGACCGTCACCGAGCCGATGTGGAAGAACTTGAGGATCGCGCTGCGCGCCGGCGGCACCGCCAGGGCGATGCCGAGCGCGAGCACGCCGGCGGCGAGCGCGAACACGGCCGGACGAATCCAGCGTCGGCGCTGCAGCCTGTCGGCGATGCGCGGCCAGACATCGCGCGACTGCGGGAACTCCAGCTCGTCGCCGAGCGCTACGAGTGCGCGTTCGAGCTCAGTCATACGACTCCCTCAGCCGTTCGAGCGCACGCGCGGTGCGCGACTTGACCGTCCCCTGCGGGATGCCGAGCGTCTCCGCGACCTCCGCCTCCGACAGGCCGAGGAAGTAGCGGAGCGCGACGACGCTGCGCTGCTCCTCGGGCAGCTCCTCGACGGCGGCGAGCAGCGTCGAGCGCTGCTCGGACGAGAGGAGTGCCGCCTCGGGGGACGGGGCCGCGTCCCCCGAGGGCTCCTGGGTCGCCGCGCGCAGCGCGAGGCCTGCCCGGCGGCCTGCGGAGCGCCGCCGGTTGCTCGCCTCGTTGGCGACGATGCGCAAGAGCCAGGGCCGGAACGGCGCTCCCTCGCGGAAGCGGCCGAGCGCGCGCCACGCCTTCACGAACCCGTCCTGCGCCGCGTCCTCCGCGTCGCTTGCGTTGCGCGCGATCACGTAGGCGGTGCGGAAGGCGATGCCCTGGTATGCGTTCACGAGCTCCTCGTAGGCGTGTGTGTCGCCGCGCTGGGCGCGTCGGATCAAGTCCGATTCGTCGAGTGGTCGGCCCACCACCGCCGTTCATACACCGCGACTAGCGCGGGGGTTCCGTCAGCGCCAGGTATCGGCCCAGTTGT
>JBKOVW010000071.1:0-9879 GCA_046724095.1 Actinomycetota bacterium
CTGCCCGCGCTGACCGGCGGCAACGTCGTCGTCGCGGTTGCGTCGGAGGTGCGTCCGCTCGCGGCGATCGAGCTCGCGGAGGCGCTCGCGACCTCGGACGTCCCCGGCGGTGCCGTCAATCTCCTCACCGGGCGACGGAGCGAGCTCGCACCGTGGCTCGCGTCGCACATGGACGTCAACGCACTCGACGTCACGGGTGCCGACGGTGAGACGCCCGACCTCGAGCGCGCGGCGGCTGACAACGTCAAGCGCGTGGTCCACGGCGAGGCCGACGCGCAGAGCCCGTGGGACATCGCGTCGTTCCTCGAGCTCAAGACGGTCTGGCATCCGGTCGGGCAGTAGCGCAGCTCGCCTCGCTTGCGCGGGTCGACGAGCTGCTGACGCAGAACGGCATCGAGTACTGGCTGTTCGGCGGGTGGGCCGTCGACTTCTACGCGGGCGACGTCACGCGCTCGCACGACGATCTCGACATCGCGGTCTCGGTCGACGATCACGAGCGCATTGCGGTGCTGCTCTTCGGCGACGGCTGGGTCCACGCGCCCGAGCCGGACGAGCAAGGCGGGACGGGTTACGAGCGTGACGGTGTCCGGCTGGAGCTGACCTTCCTCGAGCAGGTGCCCTGGCCGGCGGATGCGTTCGGCACCGACCGCGGCGAGCTCCAGGGCGTGGACGCCCGGCTCATCTCGCTCGCGGCGCTCACGCGCGGGAAGTCGGCTCCGCGCGACGAGCCCGGCGACGCCGCCAAGGATCGGGCCGACGCTGCCACGCTCGCGCGCCTCGGCGAGACATGACGGGGCCGCCAAAGCGGGCCGGCCTAACGCCGTCAGTCAGGCCAGCAGAGCCGGCCCCGTCGATCACCTCGTAGCCGAGGGCGACCCGGAAATCAATTCGTTTTCGCGCACGCTGATCCCCAGGTCCCCCGAGTAGGCTTTCGCGTCGATGGCGCAACGTCGCTTTAGCCAGGCGATCTCGGAGGGGGACGGGATCTCGCTCATCGTCGAGGTCGCCGACGTCGAGTCGGCTCGGGCTGCCGCCGCACAGGGTGCGGAAGGTGTGATCGTGCGACACGCGATCGACGGGCTGCGCGACGCGATCGAGCTGCCGATCCTCTGGCGCGGACACGGGCCGTCCGCCGAGGCGGCCGCCGCCGGCGCGGACGCCTGGGCCGTGCGGATGACCGACGGCGACGACGACGGCGACCTGCTCGCGGCCCAGCATGCCGAAGCTGCCGAGCTCGGCCTCGACTGCGTCGTGGAGGTGCGCAACGAGGAGGAGCTCGAGCTCGCGCTCGAACGGCTCGATCCCGAGATCTTCCTCTTCTCGGTCGATCCGGACGACGATGCGGACGCACTGCAACGCGCCCTCGATCTGCTGCCGGACGTCCCGGCGGGCAAGCTGGCCGTCGCCGAGCTGTCGGCGGCCGGTCGCGACCAGGTTGACGAGCTCGAACGGGCGGGAGTGGATGCGGTCATCGTTGGAGCACGAAGCGTCGCCGAGCTCGTCGGCGACGCCGCCCCCGAAGTCTGAGTCTCGCCTCAGGCGAGCCGCCACACGCTGGGCGGACACGCGCTGGGGCGGGACCGGCACTGCGCTCGCCGCGATCCTCGCGGGCGCGGCGGCGCTGCGCGTCGTCGGGATCCAGTACGGCCTGCCGTTCGGCAACCTGCTGAACCCCGACGAGCAGTCGATCGTCCCGCGGGCCTGGAAGCTCGTGCACGGCGGCGGCGGAGATCCCCACTGGTTCGACTACCCGACGCTGCTCATGTACGTCAACGCGCCCTTCCAGGCCTGGCAGGCCCAGCCGTCGTTCCTGACGGCGCGCATCGTCGGCGTCGTCCTCTCGCTCGGGGCGATCGCAGCCGCGTGGTGGCTCGGCCGTCGCGCGTACGGCAGCGGCGTCGTCGCGGCGGCGATCGTCGCGGTCTGCACGATCGAGGTCGCCTACTCACGTGCGGCAGTCACCGACGTGCCGCTCACGCTCGGAGTGGGCGTCGCGCTCGCGTTGATGGTCTCCGGGCGGATCGAGCTCGCGGGCGTTGCCGTCGGCCTCGCGACCGGCTTCAAGTACCCCGGCGTCTTCCTGCTCGTCCCACTCGTCGTGGCCGGCTGGAAGCGCTGGGACCGCCTGGCCGTCGGCGTCCTGCTCGCCGTCGTCGCCTTCTTCGTCTCGAGCCCGTTCGTGCTCGTGCACCGTCACCAGGCGTGGCACGAGGCGCGGCGCGTGCAGCAACTGGCGCAGGACGGTTGGCTCGGCTTCGAGCACGACCACATCGCGCCGGTGGCGTTCTCGGCTCGCCTCTGGGACGGGCTCGGGCCGGTCCTGATCATCTGCCTGCTCGGGCTCGTCGTCGCGTTCGCCCGGCGCACGCGGGTCGATCTCATGCTGGGTCTCTTCGTCGTCGTCTACTTCCTCGACCTGCTGACCCTGCGTGCGCACTTCGGCCGCTACGTGCTGCCGATGGTGCCGCCCCTCGGCGCCCTCGCCGGACGTTTTCGGGCGTTGACCCCGGTGACGCTGCTCCTGCTCGTGCTGCCCCTCACGTGGTCGATCCGCGACGCGAAGCCGTTGACGCGGACCGACACGCGGGTCGTCGCGCACAGCTGGGTCGTCGCTCACATCCCGCCGCGAACGCATGTCGCGGCCGACCCGTCGACGACGCGCTTTCGCACGCTCGACGTCCTGCACCTCCAGCTGCCCGGGCCGAAGCGGCCGTTCGACTCGAACCGGAACGTCGCGCGGCTCCGGCGCAGAGGCATCCGCTACGTGATCGTGACCGGTTCCGTCACCGACCGGGTCCTCGCGGCTCGCTCCAGCTACCCGCGCGAGGCGGCCTTCTATGACGCGCTGCGGGAGCACACTCGGCGGGTCTACCACTTGGAGCCCGGCGGCGGCCGTGCCGGGCCCTGGGTCGCCATTTACCGGCTATAACGTTGCGGTGACACGGGTCTGGGCTCTCGTGGCGGTTGCGTTCGCGCTCGCCGGCTGCGGTGCGAGCGACTCCGTGAACGCGTCGGCGCAGGTCCGCTGCCCGGCGAAGGCCCTGGCCGGGTGGCAGCGGCTCGCAGACCGCGTCCACGCGCCGGTGTTCTGCCCGGCCTGGATCCCGGACCCGCTCGACGGCGTGATCGGAAGCCAGTGGAACAACATCAACGAGGTCAGCCGCGACCGCAGCTACCTGATGAGCTGGGTCTGGCAGGAGACCGGCCCCGGCGCGGCAGGCGGCGAGAAGCACGTGAACCTGCGCGGCTATCCGGGACGTACACGCATACCGAAGTGTGTCGACGCCGACTCGAAAAACCGCAACCTGATCCCCTGCTTCAGCGACCCCGGCGGGACGGTCCGCGCCGGCGGACTGAAAGCGACCGTCTTCAACGTAAACCAGGACGCGGACCAGTGGCACGTGCTGTACGCGTGGCGCTACCGCGGCTCGCTCTACACCGTGAGCGAGCACGTCGCGCCGCCGTTCGGCTACGGCAAGGTTCGCCAGAACCTCGACCGGATGCTGCGCAACCTCGTCGTCGTCCGGCCGACCCGGCAGTAGCGTGCGCCTGACACGCCGAGAGATGCTCGCGGGCGCCGCGGCCGGCGCGCTCGCCGCGGGCGGAATCTACGAGCTGGTGGACCAGCTCGCCGGCGAGGCGCCGAAGCGAGCGGCGCCGCTGCTCGACCGACCGGACGAACAGCACCTGCTCGACTCGGTGTCTGTCGTCCTCGACAACAACGTCGAGGTCGTCGTGCCTCCGCGTCATCACCAGCTGGTGACCGCGAACGTTCGCGCGGACGACGCTCGGGCAGCGCAACGGGAGCTCGCAGACGCACTGGACGAGCTCGACCGGCGCTACGACCAGACGCCCGCCGGTCTCGGAGTGTCGCTGGCGTGGGGAATTCCGTACTTCGAGCAGCGGGTACCGGAGGCGTGGCGCGTCCACGCCCCGCAGGACCGCCGCGCGCGCAAGGCGGCGCTGCTGCGTCCGGTCCGCTTCCCCAGCGACCCGCCAGAGACATTGCTCGAGGACAACGAGCTGGCGGTGCTGTTGCGCAGCGACTCCCGGGATCACATCGCCGCTGGGGCGCGCGTGTTGTTCGACGACCTCTCGTTGTTCGACGTCACGAGCATTCGCCGCGGCTTCGTCGGCGGCGGCCTGCCGAAGAAGCTGTCGATGGCCGCGGGCGTGCCGGGCGCCGACCTCGTCCCCGAGTCGGCGCAGCTCTTCCTGGGCTTCACGTCGACGCAGAAGGACGCGCTCGGTCCGCGCCTGATTGCGAACCACGAGACGCTCGGGTTCGTCGACCTCGGGCCGAGGCACTACTTCCGCCAGGGAACGCACATGCACGTCTCGCATCTGTTCGAGGACCTCGAGGCGTGGTACCTCAACTTCGACTTCGACGAGCGCGTCGCAACGGCGTTCCAGCCGGGTCGACCGCACGTGCGCGAGGGCACCCTCACCGTCCCGCAGCCGCCGCGGCGTGCCGACTCGTCGCGCGACGTCGAGCGCGACTTCCGTCGGCAGGGCCGCATCGGCCACAGCTCGTCTCTGCAGCCGTCGACGCGCCTACAGCAGGACTACGTCGCGGACGACGGGACGGTGTACGAGAAAGGCACGGCGATCCCGCAGCGCGCGGACTTCAACACCCTCGACAACCCGTTCGACTGGAGCTCCCGGCGAGAGGTCGACGGAATGCAGCCGGGGCCGCGGGCCGGCTTGCACTTCGTCGTCTTCAACCCGTCGAGTGACGACTTCCACCGTAACCGGCTGGCGATGGACGGCAGGCTTCCGGACGGGACGAAGCTGCCGCTCGAGGCGCGCGCCCGACAGCAAGGCTTCAACTCCGTCCTGCGCACGACCCACCGGCAGAACTTCCTCGTCCCGCCCCGCCGGCATAGATCCTTCCCGCTCGCAGAACTCTGACGCGGAGGCGAGCTGATGCGACGCGAGCACGCGAAGCCTGCGCGCGCCGCACGGAAGCGAACAGCCGCCAGCCGACAAGGAGGGCGCGGGCTCAGCCCGCGCGCGTTCACCGCGAAGCGGCGTAACGACATCGCGCGAAAGCGCAGCTTTCGCGCGAGTCAGCCGAAGAACGCTTTTGCGACGGCGAACCAGTCCTCTGGGACGGTCTTGAGCTCCGCGGTTGCGTCCTTCAAGGGGACGTCGACGATGCGGTCGCCGTGCAGGGCCGCCATGCGGCCGAACTTGTGCTCCTCGACGAGGTCGGCCGCCTTCAGGCCGTAGCGCGATGCGAGCACGCGGTCGCGCGCGGTCGGCGTGCCGCCGCGCTGCACGTGGCCGAGGACGGTGACGCGCGTCTCGTAGCCGGTCCGCCGCTCGATCTCCTGCGCGAGCGCGGCGCCGACGCCGCGCTCGGACAAGCGGACGTGGCCGAACTGGTCGACGTCGCCGCCGTCCTGCGCGCCTTCGAGCTCGTATCCCTCCGAGACGACCACGATGGAGAAGTCCTTGCCGCGCTCGTGACGGCGCCGGATGTCGTCGCACGCCTCTTCGATCGAGATCGGCTGCTCGGGGATGAGGATCACGTCCGCGCCGCCCGCGATGCCGCTCATCACCGCGATCCAGCCCGTGTGCCGGCCCATCACCTCGACGACCATCACGCGGTTGTGCGACTCCGCGGTCGTGTGCAGCCGGTCGATCGCCTCGGTCGCGATCGAGACCGCGGTGTCGAAGCCGAAGGTGTAGTCCGTCGCGGACAGGTCGTTGTCGATCGTCTTCGGCACGCCGACGACGGGAAACTCGTGCTCCTCGTACAGCCTCGCGGCGACGCCCAGCGTGTCCTCGCCGCCGATCGCGACGAGCGCGTCGAGCTCTGCGTTACGGAACGTCTCGAGCACCTTCTCGACGCCGCCGTCGAGCTTGAACGGGTTCGTGCGCGTCGTCCCGATGATCGTCCCGCCGCGCGGCAGCAGGCCGGAGATCTCGCGCGGACCGAGCGGCTCGAACAGCCCCTCGACGAGGCCCTTCCAGCCCTCGCGCACGCCGATCACCTCGCCGCCGCGCACCATGACGCGCCGGCCGGTAGCGCGGATGACCGCGTTCAGGCCGGGGCAGTCGCCGCCACCGGTGAGGACGCCGACGCGCATCGGCGCATCCTACGAATGCGGCTCGCGCTTGGGTGGAAGGGAGCGCGCATATGCGACGCCGCGCTCAACCCACGGAGTGAGCTGCTTCTTCGTTCGCACGGCACCCGACTCGACGCGCAGCCAGCCCGGCATCGACCGGCCGCGCATCTCCATCATCTCGACGCCCGGCTTCCTGACGAGCGCCTCCGACTCGTCCGGATCGACACGAACGAGCAGCCCGCCTTGCCCGCTGGCAGCGACGGACATGTTCCCGTTGACGAGGAACGCGAGTCCACCGAACATCTTCTTCTCCGTCAGCCCGCGCTCGTCAACCACGAGCTCGCGGATCCGGCCGGCCAGCTCCTCGTCGTACGCCATCAGAACGCCTGAGCGTAGTCGTTCAGGTTCGTGCGGTAGGCGATCCCCTTGCGAAGCTCGAGGCGGCCACCCCGACGAAGTCCGCAAACCCGTCGCGGTTGAGCGACTCGATCTCGTCAAGCAGCGTGTCCCCAGGCCGAGGCACCTCCCTGACCACAAGAGCCGGGAGGAACCGGCTTTGTTGACCCGCCGCCGCGTCGGGCTCAGCCCGATGCGGCCGCAACGGCCATCCGACAGCAGAAAACCGCCGAAAGTCATCATGGCCCGGCAAAGCCGGGCCGGACTTTCGGCGGCTGAGGCGGGCCGGACTTTCGGCGGCGATGCCGAAGGTGGGACTCGAACCCACACGAGGTTGCCCCCACCGGATTTTGAGTCCGGCGCGTCTACCAGTTCCGCCACTTCGGCCCGGGTTACCCACTGTAGCCGCGGTAGGGGGTTGCATTAGCCGGTGGAATGCCCCGATACTTGCGCCCTCGCGGCGCGAGCCCAGCGCGCGTGCGGCGTAGCCACCGGATGGGCGATCGAGGAGGAAGAGTGAGTAGAAGGCCATTGCTGGTAGGGCTGATCGGCCTAACCGCCGTGTTGGCGCTTCTCGCCGCGGGATGTGGCGGCGGGGGCGGCGGCAGCAACGGTGGGAACGCCACGGCACTGCCGGCCTCGTCATGTTCAGACATCTACTACGAGGGCGACGGTAAGCCCAACTACATCATCGCCTCCGACCTGCCGCTGCAGGGCTCCGGCCGCGCGCAGACGGTGCAGATGACGGAAGCGATCAAGTTCATCCTCAAGCAGCACAACTTCAAGGCCGGGAAGTACAACATCGGCTACCAGTCGTGCGACGACGCGACTGCGCAGGAAGGCGCATGGGCGTCGGAGAAGTGCTCGGCGAACGCGCAGGCGTACGCACAGAACAAGAGCCTGATCGGGCTGATCGGTACGTTCAACTCGGGCTGCGCCGAGATCATCATCCCGGTGCTCAACCGGGCACCCGACGGGCCTGTCGGCATGATCAGCCCGGCGAACACGTACGTCGGCCTGACGCACAGCGGTCCCGGGACCGCGGCCGGCGAGCCGCAGAAGTACTACCCGTCCGGGAAGCGGAACTACATCCGCATCGTCGCTGCGGACGACTTCCAGGGCGCTGCCGATGCGTTGAACACGCAGCAGCTCGGCCTGAAGAACGTCTACATCCTCAACGACAAGCAGGCGTACGGCCTGGGCGTCGCGACCGACTACAGGAACGCGATGAAGAAGATCGGCCTCAAGGTCGCCGGCTTCTCCGCGTGGAACTCGAAGGCGTCGTCCTACACGGGTCTCGCCACGCAGATCAAGCAGTCGGGCGCCGACGCGGTGTTCATCGGCGGTCTCATCTGCGAGAACGGCGGCAAGCTGATCAAGGACCTCGCGTCCGTGCTCGGCAAGAACGTCACGCTCATGGCGCCCGACGGCTTCACGCCGATCTCCGCGGTCGTGAGCGGTGCCGGCAATGTCTCCGAGGGCATGTACATCAGCGTCGCCGGTGAGCCGAACGAGAAGCTCGGCGCCAAGGGCAAGGCGTTCGTGAAGGACTTCGGCGCGACGCAGTCCGGCGGAAACGTCGACCCGTACTCCGCCTACGCGGCGCAGTCCGCGGAGGTGCTTCTGTCCGCGATCGAACAGAGCGACGGCACGCGCGCAGACGTGGCCGCCAAGCTGCTCAAGACGAACGTCACGGACGGGATCCTCGGCTCGTTCAAGATCGACGCGAACGGCGACACGAGCTCGAACCCGGTCACGATCTACCAGATCAAGAACGGGAAGCAGACGACGTACAAGACGATCACACCGCCGCTCGACCTGGTGAAGTCGTCCTAACGAACCATGGGTGGAGGAGGAGGGAAACCTTCTCCTCCACCCGTTCCCTGTGGCCACAGTCGCGAGCAGCGAGCGAGTTTCCTGGATCGGCCGGATCCGCGCCGCCGGCCTCGCGCCTGCCGTCGGTACGACGCTCGTCGTTCTCGTACTGCTGTGGCTGAGCGTCAACCTCGCAAAGACACCGTCTAACTTCGTGAGCGTCGCGCTCGAGGGTCTGACCCTTGGGCTCGTCTACGGCCTGATCGCGCTCGGCTACTCGCTCGTCTACGGCATCCTCGAGCTGATCAACTTCGCGCACGGCGACGTTTTCATGCTCGGCAGCTGGATCTCGTTCGCGTTCGCCGCGCACCAGTTGAACCTCGGCCCGAACAGCTCCGGAGCCTCGGTCATCTGGGGCCTGGCGCTGACGCTGCTCGTCGCAATGGCGTTCTGCGGGATCCTGAACGCTACGATCGAGCGAGTCGCGTACCGGCCGCTGCGGAACGCGCCGCGGCTCGCACCGCTGATCACGGCGATCGGGATGTCCTTCATCCTGCAGGACGTCGGTCTGAACCGGCTCGGCCCCGCTCCGGTGTCTGTGCCGAACATCCTCCCGACCGGAGCCGTGTTCACAATCGGTGGCAACTCGTACCGCTGGTCGAGTTTGATCGTCGCGCTGACGACGTTCCCGATCCTCTTCCTGCTCATCTGGCTCGTGCAGCGCACGCGTCAGGGGAAGGCGATGCGCGCGACGGCGCAGGACCAGGAGGCAGCGGCGATGATGGGCATCAATGTCAACCGCACGATCTCGTTCACGTTCCTGATCGCAGGTGCGCTCGCAGGCGTCGCGGGACTGCTGTACGCGCTCTACTCGACGAACATCCGGTACGACCAGGGCTTCCAGCTCGGGCTGATCGCCTTCACGGCGGCCGTGCTCGGAGGCATCGGCAACCTGCCCGGCGCGGTGCTCGGCGCGATCCTGATCGGCCTCATTCAACAGTTCAACGAGGGACTGTCCTGGCACGCGCCGAGCTCGCAGTGGACCCAGTCGATCGTGTTCGCGATCCTGATCCTGATCCTCGTCTTCCGCCCGGAGGGCCTGCTCGGCGAAAGGACGCCTGAAGGTGGCTGAGCAGCTCCCGGAATACACGGGTCCCTGGTACCACCGCTGGGCGGGACTGCTCGGCGAGCCTCGCCGGCGCTGGCGCGCCATGGACGACAAGCACCGTCGTCAGGTCAACATCGTCCTGAAGGCGATCCTCATCATCGTCCTCGTAGTCATCTCCTGGCCGCTCGCACTCGTCGTCCTCATGCTCTTCGGCGCGCAAGCCGCGGAGCGCTATGTCCCCCCGCGCTACGGCTGGGCGCGGCGCGGGCTGATCCCCCTGATCGTGCTGCTGATCGCGGTGACCTACCCCTTCTACGTCGGGAACCTAGGGGAGATGAAGCTGTTCGGCGCGTATCCGGACGTGAACACGGCGGTGATCATGGGCGTGTACGTGATGATGGCGATCGGCCTGAACATCGTCGTCGGCTACGCGGGCCTGCTCGATCTCGGCTACGTCGCCTTCTACGCCATGGGCGCGTACACATG
>JBKOVW010000070.1:0-3550 GCA_046724095.1 Actinomycetota bacterium
GACGACGGGGACACCAGAGCGAACTCGTCGCTCAGCTTGCGCGGGTTCTCGACGATGCCGACGACGGTCCGGCGATGGCCATCGAGCGCAAGCGTCGAGCCGATGTCGAGCCGGAGGAGCTCGGCGACGCCGTCGGTGACGGCGACCTGCCGGGGGCCGACCGGGTAGCTGCCCCGGCGGAGGGCGAGGAGCTCGCGGCCGAAGGTGCCGTCCGGAGCCTGCGCCCGGTAGTCGACCGTCTCGACGCTGCCGGGGACAGGGACCGAACGGTGGCCGATAACCTCGGTCGTCCCGAACCATTTCCGGGCGGCTGCGAGCTCGGCGTTGAGCTCTCGGGGATGGGTGCCGTCGAACCGGAGCAGGTGAGTGGCCGAGCCGAATTCGGCGTTGTCCGCTGGGCTCGTGTTGTAGACGATCGTGATGCTGCCGATCGCCGCCGCGACCGCGACGGTGAGCAGCGCCACCACTAGAAGCTGCTGCCGCCACTCGCGCCGGAACATGCGCCCGGCCCAGCGGATCATGGCCCGGCGGGCGGCGACGCCGCCGTTTCTCGGTCCGCTCAGCGTGGAGGGATGAGCGACCGCACTCAACGCCGGTCACCCGCCGCGAGCAGCGACTCCGGTCCAAGAGGCGCGGCCGTCTGGTCGACGACGTGGCCGTCGCGCAGGAAGATGACGCGGTCGGCCCAGGACGCAAGCTGCGCCTCGTGGGTGACGACCACTCCCGCGACGCCCCGCTGCGTGGCGGCCCGGAGCAGGCGCATGACAGCCTCGCCGTTCACGGAGTCGAGCGCGCCGGTCGGCTCGTCGGCGAGCAGCAAGCCACGCTCGCCGACGATCGCGCGCGCGATCGCGACCCGCTGGCGCTCGCCGCCCGAGAGCTCGTCCGGGTAGCGATCCGCGTAATCCGCGACATCGAGCTCCTCGAGCGCCTTCAGCCCCGTCGCCCGTGCGGCTTTCGCGCGGACGCCGTCAAGCTCGAGGGGCAGGGTGACGTTCTCGACCGCCGTCAGCCCCGGGAGGAGGTTGAATTCCTGGAACACGTAGCCGATCGACCGGCGTCGCATTCGCGCTCGATCCGAACGCGAGACGTTCGCGAGGTCGACCTCCTCGACGAGCACCTGGCCGCTGCTCGGCTCCTCGAGGCTGCCGGCGATCGTCAAGAGCGTGCTCTTGCCGGAGCCGCTCGGCCCCATGACGGCCACGAGCTCGCCGCGCTCGACCGAGAGGTCGACCATGCTGAGCGCCCGCACCTCGCTCGGTCCCGAGCCGTAGATCTTCGATACCTGGCGCAGTTCGAGTGCGCTCGTCATTACGAAACCTCCATAGCACGAGTTGGTTGGAGAGACGCGTCGACCGCCGCGGCCGGCGCGACTGCCGTCTGCTGCTTCAACCGCACGTCGGCGGCATCCAGCCAGCGGACCATCGCCTCGAGCCGGAAGAGCTCCGCATCGGCGACGAGTGCCAGCGGCACGTCGTCCTCCGCGGCCTCGGCCTTGATGCGCGTGTAACGCTGCATGACCTCGATCACGTGCCGGCGGTGTACCTGCAGGATCTCGCGGATGTCGATCCCCGGGATCTGCAGGGCCACCAGCACCTTGATCACGAGCTCGTCGCGTGGCGGAGGGACGAGTTCGGGTGGGGTGCGGAGCCAGCCAGACAGCTCGTGGGCGCCGGCGGAGCTGATCCTGTACCGCTTCTGCGACCGC
The DNA here is from genome assembly GCA_046724095.1 of Actinomycetota bacterium. Taxonomy (GTDB): domain Bacteria; phylum Actinomycetota; class Thermoleophilia; order Gaiellales; family Gaiellaceae; genus 3-1-20CM-4-69-9. The sequence continues at coordinate 1,709 of JBKOVW010000070.1, forward strand.
TCGCCCTCGCCATAGGTTTCGACGAGCCCGTCCCGCTCGAGGCGCTGCAAGGTCGTGTAGACCTGCCCGACATTCAGCGGCCAGACCTCGCCCGTGCGCGCCTCGAACTCGTTCTGCAGGCGCAGGCCGTACTTCGGTCCCTCGCTGAGCAGGGCGAGGAGGGCATGGGGGACGCTCATGAAGAGCTCCTCGAGGCGAACATACTGAGTATGTATACCAGGTATAGTCACTCCGCGCAAGTAGCGCATGCGCGCGGAGCGAAGGGGATCACCAGGCCGGTGTCCACGACGTGGACATCGCGTGGACACTTCAACAACAAGCCGTCGCCGCCACAGCCAACAGAAACGGCTCATAGCAGGAGAAAACCGGAAGCCCTCTGACCGACTCGAACCGTCGACCCCCTCCTTACCATGAACGTGAGGAGGGGGGCCGACTCATGCGGGATCCCGCGTAGTGGAGCGGGATCGAGTTGTCGGAAGCCGCCGCGCATCGTCGCGTTTTGCATGGCCGTGCGACCCTGGTGCGACCTGTTCACGTTCCTGTTCAGGTCCGTCAGGGAGAGTTGCCGGACGAGAGGAGTCGGTAGTGCTTAGCATCCGAGAATGCTTCCTGAGGGCGTGTACCACTGGACCGCGCCGCACCCCGAGTGGGAAGGGCCGGTGTCGGCGTACGCAATCGACGACGGCGTGCGGCTGATCCTTATCGACCCGATCGCCGTTCCGGACGATGTGCGCGCGCTGTTCGGATCGCGCGAGGTGGTTACGGTACTCACCTCCACGTGGCACGAGCGCGACGCGGCGGGGCTTGGTTTTCCCGTGTGGGCCCCGGCGCCCGATCGTCCCGAGGACCAGCTCGTCCCGGCGACCCGTTATGCGATCGGCGACTCGCTGTTCGGGATGGAGGCGTATCCCGGCCGTGAAGGCCAGCTCGACCTCGTGCTGTGGAGCGAGCGGATTCGGGCGGTGATCGCCGGCGATACGCTGATCGACCTCGGCACGGGGCTCGAGATCCCCGCGAACTGGCTACCGGAAGGCGTCACGGTCGAGCAGGTCGCGAGCGGGCTGAGGCCGCTGCTCGACAAGCCCGTCGAGTTCGTGCTGCCGACGCACGGCGAGCCCGCCGACCGCGCGGCCCTCGAACGCGCCCTCGCCTGATCCGACGCCGGGACGAACATGGCCTGCACGTAGACGGTCAGGGTGATGTCGTTGCGAACGCTGGCGCAGCCGACGGACCTGAACCCTCGCGCAGACGAGGTCGACGTGCCGGATCAGTTCCCGACCGCCGGGTCGGGCATGAACTCCCAGACTTCTTGCGCGCAGCGGCAGGCGTCGGCGGTCTTGGCAGCCCACTTCAGCGCCTCCTCGCGTGAGGGCACGTCGACGACACAGAACCCGCCGATAGCCTCCGGGTACGAGCCGTCGGTGGCCGTCCCGTCGGTGGCCACGACGCTCGCCTCCTGGTTTTCCAGTCCGCCACCGAAAACCCACACGCCGGCGTTCAGGGCCTCCTCGGCCACCTCGTGCGAGGCCTTGGCCACGGCGGGCATGTCCTCGTCGGGGATGTGGTCCATCGCGTGGGCGTCGAACGAGATCAGGTATCGCGGCATCTGATGGCTCCTTGTCCAGGCGGCCTGCTCCGGCCGTATCGCGGTAGAGACTGACAAACCACCAAAGACTCATCGCCTGCGGTCAGATCCAGCCCCACTTCTTCGGGGGTCATTCCCGGAACATTGGCCCAGACCGGCTTCCTTGGACGCTGACGTGTGAGAATCCGGCTCGTGACTGAAGCGCGGCTTGAGGACTCCGGTTCCGGGCTTGCGCCCGTGACGCAGGGCTGGTTCAT
>JBKOVW010000200.1:0-12359 GCA_046724095.1 Actinomycetota bacterium
GGCGTCTAGTACGGCACCGCAAGCGCGTCGCAGAGGAACTGCATGAGAGGCGCAGCCGCCCGGCAGATTCGCGCATACTCGTCGATGAACCCGGGAGCAAGGACGTCGCTCCTGCTCAGTCGCGTCGAGCCGAAGAAGTCCTTCCGCTTCAGGTCGCCCGCGAGCGGGTGCTCCGGGTCTGCCCAGGGCGGGACGCGCTTGAGCACGTCGCCACCGAGCTCGAGCCGCTTCGCGAAGGCACCGCCGCGCGTGGCGCGGTGCCAGCGCTCCGGCTCGGCGACGATCGCCTCGCGAATACGCGTCGCCGTCGGGCTGTCGGGGTGCCAGATGCCGCCTCCGGCGAAAACCTCGTTCGGGCCGATGTGCAGGTAGTAGCCGGGCGCGTGCGCGTCCTTGGCCCGCTCGTGCCGGAAGTGGATCCCGACGTTCGTCTTGTACGGCGTCTTGTCCTTCGAGAAGCGAGTGTCCCGATAGATGCGGAAGAGCGAGCCGCCGCTTGGTCGTGCCTCGGCCCGGAAGTGAGGGCTGATCTTCTCCAGCCGCGGCGCGAATGCCTCGATGAAGTCGAGTGCCGGCTCGAGCAGCTCCTCCTCGTATCGAGGCTTGTTGGCGGCGAACCACTCTCGGTTGTTGTTCGCCCGCAGGTCCTCGAGGAACGAGAAGAGCTCGGGACCGAACGACGCCCGTTTCGTCGGCTGGGCCATGGTGTCACTGTAGGGGCGAAGCGCCTGCCGTGCTTTCTGGGGAGCGGCGGACGTGTCCGTTTGTTCCGGCCGCCTCGATGTCCCAGCTGGAGTCGAAGGCTTGCAGGCCGCGAATCGAGATGCGACCGATCTCCGGTGGGATGTGGGGGTCCAGCTGAATCTGTCCGTTGCGTGCAGCGAGTCCGAGCATCGCCTTGATGAACAAGAAGGATGCTCCGGTCGCCCAGGCCTGAGGGCTGCAGGCCGTTGGATAGGGCACGGGGAAGCGGCTGACCGCGCGCTCAAAGCCGGCGAACGCCTCCGGTAGGCGAAAGCCGGTGAACGACGCCGCCTCGAGCTGGCTGAGGACGATTCGATTCGCTTCCTCGCGGAAGCCGTAGCGGGCGAGGCCGAGCGCGATGATCGCGTTGTCGTGCGGCCAGATCGTGCCGGTGTGGTAGCCGAGGGGATTGAAGCCGTCGTCCTGCCGGGAGAGCGTTCGAACTCCCCAACCGGAGAACATGCTGTCCGATAGGAGGTGCTCGGCGACGGTGCGCGCTCGTTCCTGCGGGACGACCCCCGACCAGAGCAGGTGGCCCATGTTCGACGTCATCGAATCGATCTGCCGTTTGTCGCCGTCGAGCCCGACCACGTAGTAACCGCCGCGTTCATCCGACCAGAAGTCACGATTGATGCGCGCCGCGAGCTCCGCTGCCTCGCGCTCGAGCCGAAGGGCGAGCTCATTGTCGCCGGCGAGCGTGCGGGCGAGCTCTGCGACGCGGAGCTTCGCGTCGTAAACGTAGCCCTGGATCTCACAGGTCGCGATCGGCAGGTACGGGATCGTGCCGTTGGCGAACTGAATTCCGTCCCATGAATCCTTCCAGCACTGGTTGCCAAGCCCCTGGGCCGAGCGGGTGGCGTACTCGAGGTGGCCGTCCCCGTCGCGGTCGCCGTACCGGTCGATCCAGTCGAGTGCGGCGAGCACGTTTGTCCAGCGAGCGAGCACGAACGCGTCGTCGCCGGTCGAGCGCCAGTACTCGGAAAGGAGGATCAACCAGAGCGGGGTCGCGTCCGCCGTTCCGTAGTACGGGCTGTGAGGCTTTTCTCCGCACAGGGTTAGCTCCCCGCTGCGGACCTCATGGAGAATCTTGCCGGGCTCTTCGTCGCGGAAGTCGTCGACGCGAGTTCCCTGCAGGGCGCCGAGCAGGTGGATGGCCCCACGTGAGAGCTCCGGCCCGATCCAGAGCGTCTGCAGCGCGGTTATGAGCGTGTCGCGCCCGAACAAGGTCATGAACCACGGAAGACCCGCCGCCGGGAGGACGTACGTCTCACCCAAGAGCTCCCCCGAGATGCGCAACGCGGCGAGGTCCAGCACGGACTGGTCGAGGATGCCCTTCACCAAGGCGCTCTCCGAGTGGCATTCCGGCACCCGCTTCAGCCAGTCCGTGAGCGGGCCCTCGATTGGCTCCTGTGGGTCGCCGAAACGCTCGTGCGCCGGCTCGAGCAGCTCGTGGTTCAGGCGCATGCTCACGCTGAGCAGCGCGACGAAACGGTGACGCGGCGGAAGCTCCACCGTCCAGATCACCTCGTCCCCCTCGACCCGCGGCGGCACCTTGCCAACGGGACGCTCTGCCACACCCGCGAAGATGTCGCTCCGCTCGACGTTCACAGTCGTCTCGGCGAGGAAACCAGGGACCTCGTACCGAAACTGGAGCAAACGACGGCCGTGCTTCGTCATCGAGTGCGCGCCGCGGTCGCGAACGACACTCTTGATCTCGAACAGGTCGGCGAAGTCGGCGCCGCACGCAAGCCGCAGCTCGAACCGGATCGGCGCGACCGTCGAGTTCGTGAAGGAGATCTGCTCGAGAATGCCCGTCCCGACGAATCGGAGGCGTCGCCCCGCGAGGCAATTCGCCGGCAGGCCAGGCAGGTCCGGATTGCTGACGAAGAACGCGGCCGAGTAGTAGTCGACCGTCCCGGACTTCAGCAGTGAGAGCGGGCGTCCGTTGAGCGTCAGCTCCCAGCGGCTCAACAAGCGGGTGTCGTCGTGCACGAAACCGCCGACCGAACGTGGCGGCACGTCGCCGAGGGCGTTGGAGAACATGAACGTCCGGCCCTCGAGGATTGCGATCGCATTCGGGCCGAGCTCGAGCGGACGTTCCCGCTCGCCGGCGCCGCCCTCGTTCGGCCTGCGTGCGGGATACGGGTCGAGCGGGGTCGGGCGCTGTGCGGTTGGAGCCCTGCCGACGTCCATCTTGAACCGGATCATCGCGCGGTGGCTGGTGCTGCGCCGCCCTGACGGCGAGGCCGGCGCGGCGGCCCGTCTGCGGCCCGTCTGCGATCTATGGGTCGCCCTCGCCCTGGCCGCATCGCGGGTCGGTCTCCGGCCTTTGCTCCGCGCACACCTGGACGGTCGACCCGACCTCGGTCACGTACAGGTAGTCAGGCTCCGCCAGGTCGGCGATCACGGCATCCGGCTCCGTGTCCTCGACGACCTCGAGCGCCTCGGCCTCGTCCGTGGCGAGGACGACGTCGAAGCCCTCCAAAGCGAGCGCCCCCTGTAGCGCGCGGCCCGTCTCCGGGTCGTCGTTGACGACGAGCAGGCGCCCGGCCATTGCCGTCACCGCGTTTATCCCCGAGCTAGACCATCCACACGACGAAGGATCACTGCAGGCACGAGAACGTCGCGTGACGCAATTGCATCATTCAGCGGCGCGGGCGAAGGCTCAGGGCGCGTAACGAAGGATCGCTGCGACGGAGCCGTTGCCGGGAATGTCGTCGCTGCGGACGGCGAGCACCCTGCCGCCGTTCAGCCAGACGCGTCGCGCGATCTCGTCGACGACGCCGTAGTTGATCGCGTCGCCGGTGTCGTCGATCGTGATAGCGCCGGTCTCTTCGTCGACCGATCCGGCGACGACCTCGTCGATGTCGACGAGGACGGTGTCGACCAGGCCGTAGGTGGCTGCGCGCGCGACATCGGCGATGTCTGTCGATGCACGGCGCTGCGACGCTCGAAGCGTGTACAGCTCTCGGAGCGTGCGCAACTCGGCTGCATAGACGTCGTCGAGCAGCCGCCGCGCGCGCTCGGTCAACTCGGCATCGGAGCTCGTGTCGGGGTTCCCCGGGAGGCTCGCCGGGAGCAGATGCGGGTAGCTGTTCACCGACCGGTAGATGGAATCCATCGGCTCGACCGCGGCAAGAATCAACGGCAGGTCGAGTCCGTTGAGCAGCGGCCGGAGCGCCTGGTCGATCTGCCGTGCGTACTGACGCATGCGCGTCTTCTGACCTTCGGAGCCCTGGATCCTGCGGCTCGGCGCCCGGTCTCGGATCGACGACTTGCCGACTGCGCTCGCGGCGTCTTTCGGCAGATCGGGGACCTCGATGTCCGCCGGCTCGAGGTCGGGTGCGATCTCGAGCAGACGAACGGCGTTCTGTGAGAGGGCCAGCACGAGTGCGGTGTGCGGGAAGGTGACCGTGCGCAGGAGCGGTTTGAGATGGAAGCGGTCGGAGACCTCGACGAGCGCGACGAGCTGGTTCGGGAGACGGAACGTCGTGCTGGTCGTCGGCGTCAGAAAGAGCGCGAGGCTGCGCGCCTGGTAGCGCCAGAACTCGTCGTCGTCGACGAGATCGGCCAGTTCCTCTTCGATCGCCGCAACGTCGTCTCTGCCTACGCCGGCCTCCCGCAGCTGCCGCGATGCCTCGGCGCCGAGGTTCTTCAGCTCGATCCGCTCCGCGTCGCCGCGCGAAGCCGGGTTGGTCGGCAGATAGATCGAGACGCTCGACGGCTCGCGCGCGGCGAGCAGCCGTTCCACCTGAGCACGCGTCGGGACGTCGGTGGGGAGGATCAATGACCCGTTCCCATGGCTTCGGAGACTGCGGCGAGCACCATGGCTGGGTGGCATTCTGCAAGACGGGGATGCCGTCTTGCATCGACATCCGTCTCGACGTGGAGCGGTGAGCGTTGCCGTTTGCTCCACGCGGCCGAGGGCTCGTTTTTCTGCTCATTGCGCTTGTGTCGGCAGCCGTCATCGGCGGCGTTGCCGGCGGGCTGGTCGTCAGGGCGACCTGGGGCTCGGGGAACGGCAGCTCGGCGGCCGCGACGGCGCCGGGCTCGAACGGCACGTCTGCGGCCTGCGCGGCTACGAACGTCGCAGACCGGGCGCTGCCGTCCATCGTGACGATCCGCGCCAGTAGCGGTCAGCAGGGTGGCAGCGGTCGGGCGTCGCGATCCGTTCGGGCGGATACATCCTGACCAACAATCACGTGATCAGCGTCGCGGCCGGCGGCGGCACGCTCTCGATCCTGCGCACCGACGGCAAGAACGCGGGCGCCACGATCGTGGGCAGGGACCCGCTCACCGACCTTGCCGTGATCAAGTCGGAGGCCGCCTCGGATCTACGGCCCATCACCCTCGGCGAATCCGATTCGCTCCAGGTGGGCCAACCGGTCGTTGCACTCGGGTCGCCGCTCGGGCTGACCAGCACCGTGACAACCGGGATCGTGAGTGCGCTCAACCGGTACGTGCGTGTCCCCGGCGAGAACGGCCAGGCCGCGCACCTCGGTGGGCGCGATTCAGACAGACGCATCGATCAATCCGGGAAACAGCGGCGGTGCCCTCGTCGACTGTCGCGCGCATCTTGTCGGCATCAACACCGCCGGCGTCACGCTCGCCAGGGCAATGCACGAGTCCTTTAGGTGATCGACCGGCTCGTCGTCTTCGGCGGCACGGGCGACCTGATGGGGCGCTACCTGCTTCCCAGCCTCGCCGCCCTGCAGACGCGCGGCTATCTCCCGGCGGGATTCGAGCTCGTCTGCGCCGGCCGTGACGACTGGGACGACGATCAGCTCCGAAGGTGGGCCGCCGGGTGGCTCGAGCGCGAAGCCGCCGGCGTCGATCCCGCGGCGACGGCGGCGCTCCTGCCTGCGTCGCGCTATCGACGGATCAACCTCGACGATCCGGCCGGCGTGACGGCGTGCCTCGCCGGCGACCGCGCCGTCGCGGTCTACCTCGCGCTGCCGCCGGCGGTGTTCCCGTTCGCGGTCTCGGCGCTCCACGGGGCGGGGCTTCCCGCAGACAGCCAGGTGGTCGTCGAGAAGCCCTTCGGAGAGGACCTCGAGAGCGCGATAGCGCTCAATCGCCTGCTCGCCGAACGGTTCGACGAGCGCCACGTGTTCCGCGTCGATCACTTCCTGGCCATGACCACCGTCCGGAACGTCCTCGGGGCGCGTCTGGCCAACCGCGTGCTCGAGCCGATCTGGACGAGCGCTCACATCGAGGAGATCGAGATCGTCTGGGACGAGACGCTCGCGCTCGAGGGGCGTGCCGGCTACTACGACAACGTCGGCGCCCTCAAGGACATGGTGCAGAACCACCTCCTGCAGCTGCTCTGTCTGGTCGCGATGGAGCCGCCGATCAGCCTCGGCGAACGGGATCTCCGCGACAGCAAGGTCGACGTCCTCCGCTCCGTGCGTCCGCTCGAGGCCGACGACATCGCCGCGCGGACGCGTCGCGCCCGGTACCGCGGCTACGCCGACGAGGACGGAGTCACGCCCGAGCACGGCACGGAGACCTTCGCCGAGGTCGTGCTCGAGCTCGACAGCTCGCGCTGGTCGGGAACCAGGTTCCGCCTGCGCACCGGCAAGGCGTTGGGAAAGGATCGGAAGGAGATCGCCGTGCGCTTCCGCGCCGTGCCTCATCATCCGTTCGCTCGATCGCTGGGGCCATCTCCCAACGTGCTGCGCTTCGGGCTCGAACCGGAGCGCCTCAGCTTCGAGTTGACCGGCACGGGCCCCGGCGCGACGCTGAGTCTTGTGCCACTGGTGATGAGCGCCGAGCTGCAGCCGCCCGAGTTGCCCGCGTACGCTCGAATCCTCCTCGACGTGCTGGGCGGCGACGCGACGCTGTCGATCCGCGGCGACGAGGCCGAAGAGGCATGGCGCATCGTGACCCCGGTGCTGGACGGGTGGTCGCGCGACCTCGCCCCGCTCGAGGAGTACGACGCCGGCTCGACCGGTCCCGAACGGCGAGGTCTAGCATGACAACGAGTGACACCCGCTCGGATCGACCGGGCGCGGCTTCGCAGCCAGCGCCTCCGTGAGGCCAACTTCCAGGGAGACGCGCATCTGCTCGGGATGAACTGGACGGAGGACGACCTGGCGAAGCCGCAGGTGGTGGTCGAGAGCGACGCGCTCGGGCATCCGCACGACGCGATGGTGCTGATCTCCGGCAACGACAAATCCGTCCCGGCGCATCTGCTGGCGATGGCCCGTCGCGACCTCCCCGCCGTGCACACCGGTCAGTCTCCGCTGTCGCCGGTGAATGCCGGCGACCTTGCCGAGGCGCGGTGGTCCCGATCACGATGAGCACGCCCGTGGAAACGATGGTGGTCGGCGTCGACGGTTCAGAGGGAGGGACGGCAGCGCTCGAGTTCGCCGCCGGGGAGGCAGCCTTCCGCGGAGCTCGGCTCCGCATCGTGTCGGTGTGGGAGGTGCCTGTCGCGGCATACGGCGGCGGTTTCGCGCCTCCGCTGGACACTGCTGTCTGGGATGCCTTTCGCGTAGCTGCGCAGCAGGTCGCCGACGAAGCGCTCGCGTCCGTGCAGAAGCTGCAGCCGTCACTCGAAGCAGAAACGCAGGTGGTCCAGGGACAGCCGGCGCTTGTGCTGCTCGAGCAGGCCGCCGACGCGGCACTGATCGTCGTCGGCAGGCGTGGGCTCGGCGGGTTCAGAAGCCTGCTGCTCGGATCGGTCAGCCAACAGGTCGTTCAGCACGCGACCTGCCCGGTCGTTGTCGTGAATCAGCCGGCGACGGACTCTTGGCGCCGGCGGTCGTCAGCGCGGCGAGCCGGGCGCGACGAGCCCACTTTCGTAGGCGTAGATCACGGCCTGCACGCGATCGCGTAGGTCGAGTTTCTGCAGGATGCGCGCCACGTGCGTCTTCGCGGTCGCCTCGCTGATCACGAGCTCCTGGCAGATCTCGGGGTTCGAGAGGCCGCGCGCTAAGAGGTCGAGGACTTCTCGCTCGCGCGGAGTGAGCTCTCCGAGCGCCCGCGGAGGCGGCGGGCTCGGGGCGGCGGGTGATTGCCGCGCGAACTCCTGGATGACGGCGCGCGTGATCGCAGGCGCGAGGAGCGCTTCGCCGCTGGCGACGATCTGGACGGCGGCGGCGATCTCCTCCGGCGGAGCGTCCTTGAGCATGAAGCCGCTGGCACCGGCGCGCAACGCGTCGTAGACGTAATTGTCGAGCCCGAACGTCGTCAGGATCAGGACGCGGGTTGTGGGCTGGTCGCGGGCGATGCGGCGGGTTGCCTCGATCCCGTCGAGCAGCGGCATGCGGATGTCCATCAGCACGACGTCCGGACGGAGTCGGCGCGCTTCGGTTACAGCCCCCTCGCCGTCGCCTGCCTCGCCGACGACGTCTGTCTCCGGCTCGGCGTCGAGGATCTTGCGCAGTCCGACGCGCACGAGTGCCTGGTCGTCCGCGATCAGCACGGTGGTCATCGGATCGGGAGCAGGACGCGCACCGCGAAGCCGCCGCTCGGCCGCCGCCCTGCGTCGAGGTGGCCGCCGTAGAGCGCGACGCGCTCGCGCATGCCGACGAGCCCATGGCCGCCGCTCGGCACCGGCGTCGGCGTTCCGGTGCCGTCGTCGGCGATCTCGAGCTCGAGCGAGTCCGATCCGTAGCGGATGTTGACGCTCGCGCTCGCCTCGCCTGCGTGCTTGAGCGCGTTCGTGAGCGCCTCTTGCACAATCCGGTAGGCGGACAGCTCGATCCCGACCGGGAGCTCGCGGCGCTCGCCTTCGATCTGGAGCTCGACCGGAAGGCCGGCTTCCCGCAGTTGCGTAACGAGCGTGGGGACGTCGCTGAGGCCGGGCTGCGGGGCGAGTGGCTCGTCCGCGTTGGCGCGAAGCATGCCGAGCAGGCGGCGCATCTCGGTCAGCGCACTGCGGCCCGTTCGCTCTACTGTCTCCAAGACCTCGCGCGTCGACGCGTTGGCGTTGTCGAGTACGCGCCGCTCGGCTCCGGCCTGCAGCACGATCATCGAGACGTGATGGGCGATCACGTCGTGGAGCTCGCGGGCGATCCGCGCGCGCTCCTCGACGACGGCCTCTCGCGCGACGAGATCGCGTTCGCGTTCGGCGATCTGCGCGCGTCGCTCCCGGTCGCCGACGACACGACGGACGAGCAGCATCACGACGAGCGTGACGACCGTAAACGACACGCCTCCTTCGGGCTCTCCCCGGATCGCGACGGCGACGAAGGTCGGCAGCGCCAGAGTCGTCGCGCCGATCGCAAACAGCCGCGGTGTCGTCCAGACCGTGAGTGCGTAGATCGAGCACAGCCACGCGATGCCGAAGCTCACGGTATTGGGCGGTTTCCAGGCGATCGCCACGATGTCCGCGATCAGAGCGGCCGCGATTCCTGCAGCGGCGGGATACCTGCGGCGAACGGCAACAGTGCCCGCCATCAGCGGGCCTGCGATCGCGATGACGAGCCGCTCCCCGCCTCCGGTCGAGCCGAACCATGCCTCGAGCTCGGACCCGACGGCTAACGCTCCGGCGAGGATGACGTCGAGCTTGACCGGGTCGAAGCGAAAGCGGCCGAGACGCAAGAGGTCCGTGCGCACGCCATCAAGGTAGACGGCGCGACGCTGCGTGTCATCAGCCGCTCGGCCGATTCCGCCGCGCTCAAAGATCAGCCGCTCGGACGACGCGAAGATCGCCCAGCCCGCCGACGACGGTGAGTCCGCAGCGACATACCTTCGACTCAACCGTCAAACGAGCAGGAGGGAACTCGAATGAAGCAATACTGGGATCGCTGGGCGCCGCTGACGGGCGTGCTCGCCGTCGGATGCTCGCTCGTCGGCGTCATGTTTGCCCTCAACCAACCGCAGGACAAAGACTCCAACGCGAAGATCGTCGCCTACTTCGCCAGCCACTCGCACCGAGTGCACGGCGTCGTCGGCTTCTTCGTCTTCCTCGCAGGCATCCTTTTCCTGCTCGCCTTTCTCGCCGCACTCCGGGAACGCCTGCTCGCGGCCGAAGGCCAGCCCGGCCGGCTCAGCGCGCTCGCGTTCGGCGCCGGCATCGCCAGCCTGCCGTTGTGGGTGGTTTCGATGCTCCTTGCGAACGCGGCCAGCTTCGCCGCGAACGAATCGTCGGCATTCCATCTCGAGCCGAACACCTTCCGGCTTCTTGCTGACACCGCCTACTTCGCCTGGGTCGCCGCCGTCGTCGTCAGCGCGGTCGTCGTCTGGGCAACCTCGGCGGTGGCGTTCCGGACCAGCGTCCTGCCCCGCTGGTTTGCACGACTCGGGATTCTGGTCGGCGTCGTGCAGTTGTTCGGGTTCTTCTTCTTCCCGTTCTTCGCTTGGTGGCTCTGGATCGTCGTGGCATCCGTCTTGCTCGCCAGGCGGCCCGGTCCTGTACCCGCAAGTCTCGCGCAACCGGCGCTCTGAACTGGCGCGCGCAACTCCGCCGACCGGTCGCGAGAGCCCGATCTCGAAAGGAGCACCCGATGTTCAACGCACGAACCGCTCTCATCCTCGCCGGTCTCACGTTCGCGGCTTGGGAGTCCGTCGACATCTTCTGGATCTCGTTTCCCGCCGCCGCGGCGGTCTTCGCAGCCCTGTTCCTCGGCAGCACGCTCTGGTTCTGGCGTCGCGGCAGCGTCCGCGCGGTGGTTGCACTGATGCTGCTGTTCGCGTTCGAGGGCGCCATCGCACCAACGCTGAGGGCGATGACCGTGACGAAAGCCGCTGACTTCACGCTCGCAATCGTCGGCGTGGCGTGCTCGCTCGCCGTTCTGATCGCGACGCGGCGCGGCAGGCGCGCGTCCGGACGTCGCCTTGCCGAGGCCGCCTGATGGCCGGCCTCGCGCCACGACCTCGACGGGAAGGGACCGCGAAATGAGTGGACGCACGCTACGCCCGCGACTACGGCGGTCTCGGGGTGGTCCTTGCGATCTACTTCTGGATCGTCTTCAGCTCGGCCGGGCTCGCGGAGCCGCGCAGGGCGACTGCTGATCTGTTACAGTCGTTGCCGAGTCCTGCGGGCCTTCGGGTTTGCGGGACTCATTCTCTTTGCGGAGCGAGGTGGCGCGGCGGGTAGATGCACCGTGACGCGGAGCCCGCCGGCGGCCCGGGGGGCGAGGGTGAGGGTTCCGTCGTGCGCTTGGGCGATGCTCTTGACGATTGCCAGGCCGAGGCCGACACCTGCGTGGTCGGTGTGTATTCGTTTGGTGTCGCGCTGAAACGGCTCGGCAAGCGTGGAGACCAACTGCGGGGTGAGCTTCTCGCCGGTGTTCTCGACGGTGAGCACGGCACTCTTGGGGTGAGCGTTGGTCGTGACCCACACTGTGCCCTGTTCGGGCAGGTTGTGGACGATCGCGTTGTGCACGAGGTTCGTGCTCAGCTGCAGCAGGAGCGCGTATGAGCCGATGGTGGGGGTCATGTGACCGGAGGTCTCGATTGTCAGGCCGCGTCCTTCCGCGAGGGGGAGGAGCGTTTCGGCGGCTTCTTCCGCTATCAGGGACAGGTCGACCCGTTCTCGGGTGAAGGACCGCTGGTCGGCGCGGCTGAGCAGGAGCAGTGCTTCGGTCAGGTCGATCGCTCGGGTGTTGACCACGTGGAGGCGGTCGACAAGTTCGCCCGTGTCGCCGTTCCGATCGTTGCGGGCGACGTCGAGAAGAGTCTGCGTGATCGCGAGCGGCGTGCGCAGTTCGTGGGAGGCGTTGGCTGCGAATCGCTGCTGCTCGGCGACGTGTGCTTCGAGCCGCGCGAGCATGGTGTCGAAGGCGTCCGCGAGCTCGTGGAACTCGTCCTGACGGCCGTCCAACTCGATCCGGTGGGAGAGCGACCCGGTCGCGGCCATGCGTGTGGCGTCTGTGATGCGCGCCACGGGGGCGAGCATGCGGCCGGCGAGAATCCACCCTCCCACGAGACCGAACACCAGCAGGAACGCCAACACCATGGCCGCGATCGGAGCGAAATCGCGCAGGAGGTCGGCGTGGCTGCGCACCATGAAGATCACGCCGGGGTGTACGCCACGCGAGAGGGAAAAGTATCCGGCGGCGAGCAGCACGGCACCTGCGAGCATGAGGAAGCCGGCGTAGCTGAGGGTGAGCTTGAGCCGAACGCTCAACCCAGGTGCCCTAGCCACCGTCTCCTCCGTCAGGCCCGGTGTCTGGTTGCGTGTCGATGCGGTACCCGACTCCGGCTACGGTGGCGATGATCCAGGGCTCGCCAAGGCGTTTGCGCAGTCCCGAGACAGTGATGCGCACGGCGTTGGTAAACGGGTCTGCGTTCTCATCCCATGCTTGCGCCAGGAGTTCTTCGGCGCTGACGATACCGCCTTCGGCAGCGACGAGGACTTCGAGCACCGCGAACTGCTTCCTGGTCAGCGCGACGTAGCGGCCGTCGCGGAAGACCTCTCGACGGAAGGGGTCGAGCCGGAGCCCTCCGATCTCTCGCACGGGCGGCCTGTTGTGGGCGCGCCTGCGGTCGAGCGCTCTGAGACGGAGCACGAGCTCTCGGAGCTCGAACGGCTTCGTGAGGTAGTCGTCGGCGCCGAGCTCGAACCCGGTGGCCTTGTCGTCGAGCCGGTCGGCAGCCGTGAGCATGAGGATCGGCATGCCGCTGCCGGAAGCGACGATGCGTTCGGCGATCTCGTCACCGGA
>JBKOVW010000298.1:0-4359 GCA_046724095.1 Actinomycetota bacterium
TACGTGCCGTGGTCCCAGATCTCGACCGTGCCCGCGCCGTACTGGCCGGCCGGGATCTCGCCCTCGAAGGTCGCGTAGTCGAGCGGATGGTCCTCGACATGGACGGCAAGCACCTGCTGCCCGGGCTCGAGCGGCACGCCCTTCGGCACCGCCCAGCTCGCGAGCGCGCCGTTCCGCTCGAGCCGGAAGTCGTAGTGGAGCCGGCGCGCATCGTGGCGCTGGACGACGAAGATCGGCTCGTCCGCCTCGCCGCGCTCCGCGCCAAACGGCTCAGGCGTCTGCTTGGGATTCCGTTTGCGTTTGTATTCGGAGAGCTTTTGGGCCATCTAGAGGAGCTTCGCGGATACCCGGCACGTAGGGCGTTTCAACTCGCAACCGATCGGCTAAGCATTACTTCAAAGGAGGGCTGGTGCCCTCCTAAAAAGCTTCTCCACCCAGCGGGGGGTCGACTCTTCGGGCCGGATTTCCGGCCCGAAGTCGTTCCGGAGCGGGGGAAAAGCCTGTGGATGTTGTGGAGAGGTAGCACCGGTCCACGCCCTAAACCTGCCGGAAGCTACGCGAAGTTCTCCACTGTTCCACAGCGGAGCCGTTGGCTTAGGCGTAAACGCCGAGGGAGCGGAATCTGGCTCGGCGCCTGCGCTTGAGGTCGTCGACAGGCACCGATTCGAGTTCGTCGAGCGCCTCTTGCAAAGATTCCCCCAGAAGCTTCGCCGACTCGTCGGGATCGGTGTGGGCGCCGCCCTCGGGCTCGGGCACGATCGCGTCGATCACCCCTAGCTCGAGGCAGTGGACGGCGTCGGGCTTGAAGGCGGCGGCCGCCTTCTTCGCCTCGGCCGCGTCCCGCCAGAGAATCGCCGCGCAGCCCTCGGGCGAGATGACGGTGTAGATGGCGTTCTCCTGCATCAGCACCTTGTCGGCAAGCGCCGTCGCGATCGCCCCGCCCGAGCCGCCCTCTCCGATCACGCAGGCGACTGTCGGCACCTCGAGCCGTGCCATCGCGGCCTGCGAGCGGGCGATCGCTCCACCCTGGCCGTGCTGCTCGGCCGCGACGCCTGGATACGCGCCGGGGATGTCGACGAGGCTGACGAGCGGGAAGCCGTGCCGGTCGGCGAGCTCCATCAGCCGCATCGCCTTGCGGTAACCCTCCGGGTACGCCATACCGAAGTTGCGGTGCGTGCGCTCCTTGATGTCCCGGCCCTTCTGGTTGCCGAGGACGGCGATCGTGCGGCCGTTGAACTTGCCGAGTCCCACGACGAGCGCCGCGTCGTCGGCGCGGCCGCGGTCGCCGTGCAGCTCCACCCAGTCGTCGAGCAGCCGCTCGACGTAGTCGAGCGTGTACGGGCGGTCCTGATGTCGCGCGAGCTCGACGGAGCGCCAGATCTCCTCGTCGGTCGGCGCCGTCTGGATGCGGTCGAGCTGCCGCTGCAGCTTCTCGAGCTCGCCCGAGAGGCGCACGCCGCCGAGCAGGTTCAGGTTGCGCAGCCGGGTCAGCCGGTCGCGCAGATGGAGCTCGTGGTCAGTCGCCATTCGGCGTGAACAGACGGAGAAGGCGTGCGACGTACGGCTTCAGCTCGGGCCTCGGGACGATCGCGTCGATGTGGCCGAACCGAAGGTTTTGCTCCGCGAGGCCGAAGTCCTCCGGGAGCTTCTCACGCGTCGTCTGCTGCACGACACGCGGCCCCGTGAAAGCGAGCAGCGCACCGGGCTCCGCGACGATCACGTCGCCGAGGCTGGCGAAGCTCGCGAGGACGCCGGCGGTCGTCGGGTGGGTCATCACGCTGATCATCGCCTGGCCGGCGTCATGGAGATCCTCGACGGCGCACACGGTCTTCGGCAGCTGCATGAGCGACAGGATTCCTTCCTGCATCCGCGCGCCGCCGGACGCCGTTACGGAAACGAGCGGAATACCGCGCTCGGCCGCACTGTCACACGCGCGCGAGAACTTCTCGCCGACCACGCTCCCCATCGAGCCGCCCATGAACGCGAAATCCATGACGGCCAGCTGGCATGCATTTCCGTCGATCGAGCCCTGGCCGATCACCATCGCCTCGCCGAGCCCCGTCTTCATCTCCGCCTCCGCGAGCCGCTCGGTGTACGGACGCAGGTCGAAGAAGTTCAAAGGATCCTCCGAACGGAGCTCCGCCGCCTCCTCGGCGAACGTCCCTTCGTCCGCGAGCGACGCGATCCGCGAGCGTGCGCGCATCGCGAAGTGGTAGCCGCAGTGCGGACAGACCCAGAGCGCGGCGTCGAGCTCGTCGTCCCGGTAGTGCGACCCGCACTCGGGACACGTGTTCGGATGCTGCTTGTCCGGCGGCTCTGGGACGTTCCGGTGCTCGATGGAGACGTCGATCCGGGAAGACATGAACGTCGAGTTTAGACTCGTCTCAGAGCCCTAAGGCTGCAGCGAAGCCCGTCAGGGCCTCGATATTCGACGGCTCGAAGGTCAGACCGGTGAAGCCGGCGCCCAAAACCTCGGTCTGACCGGCCACGGAGCGAAGGATCCGCTCCACCTCCTGGCGCGACGGTCCGCCGGGCTCGGGCATGAACACCGACATCTCCGACGGCTCGAGCACGTCGACGTCCAGAGCCACATAGGTACAGCCGGCGCCGCCGATTGCCTGCGCGATGCCCTCCTCCCCGACGCGGAGGCCGCTCTCGCGGATGAACTCCTCCTCGGGCGGGTCGAGGTTGCGCGCTCCGACGAGGGCGACGTCCGTGGGCTCGACCGCCCCGGAGTCGAGCACCATCCGGAGCGGCATCCCCCACTGGTTGCCGGAGGGCGAGCTCGCGGGCGTGTTCAGGTCGCCGTGTGCGTCGAGCCAGACGACGGCGATCCGCCCTTGCCGCGCAGCAAGCCCTTCGACCGCGCCGACGTGCGAGCAGCAGTCGCCGCCGAGCACGAGGGGCCGCTCGGGCAGGTCGGCCGCGAGCGCGAGATTCTGTTCCTCGAGTGACTCCGCCTCGACGATCGCGGCCTCGGGGAAGGGCAGCTCGAGCCACGCGGACTCGGCCATCGCCTCCCCGCCGTCGCCCCACGCCTGCGGCACGCGAACCATTCCCGAGTGGAAGACGCGGCCGCACGAGTGACACTCGTAGTCGGGACCGATCGCCACGGCCGTGTAGGTCTTGCACTCCGGGCACTTGGCGCGCAGCCGGCTCACGTCAGGTCCTTACCGTACGTCACCATCTCGTAGGCGACATGCATCCCGACGCGCTCGTACAGCCGCGTCGCGCCGGTGGGGTTCTCCGCGTCGACGCCGAGGGCGACGCGTCGCTTACCCCGCCGATAGAACTCGCTGAACGCGTGCTGCAGCAGCGCCAGCGCGATCCCGCGCTTGCGCCACGGCTTGCGGACGCCGAGCGCCGCGACGAAGCCGGCGCCGGAGCGGTCGGGCTCGTTGCGCATCACCGCGGCGATCTCGTCACCGTCGCGCACCATGAACCACAGAGTGGGGTCGAAGTCCGGATCTTTGACGAGCCGCATCTCTCGCCACTCCTCGAACGGCATCGCCACGAAGTTCCATTCGTCCTCGAACGCCTCCACCATCGCGTCGTGAAAAGCCTTCGCATGCCGGGTCTCGAACGTCTCGAGCGTCAGGCCGTCCGGCAGCTCCGGCGGCGGCGCCGGTTCCCGGTCGAGCTCGATCATCATCCGGTAGTAGTGACGCACGTCGCGCATGCCGGCCTGTTCGAACAACCGGTGGGCGCGCTCGTCGGCCGCCAGCGAGAACGTGAGCAGGTTCGGCTTCTCGAGCTCTCGCGCACGCTGCTCGCCGGCGGCGACGAGCCAGGCACCGAGACCTCGGCCGCGGTGATCGGGATGGACGAAGCCGTCGACCTCGAACGTCTCGCCGTGCGCGAACCCGACCGCGTAGGCGCGGATCGCGTCGTCGTCGGAGAGGACCCACGAGTTCTGCTCGAGGTCGATCAGCCGCCACCAGCCGAGCAGCTCGGGCACCGAGGAGTCCGACCAGCCTTGCACCGCGTTGTCGGCGGCGGTGATCAGCTCGTCGATCGCGGGCGCGTCGTCGAGCGTCGCGCGGCGGACGCGGAAGCCGTCAGGCGGGGACGAGCTCATCGAGCGTGTCGGGCAGGCGTGACAGATCCGAGAGCTCACGCGTCGGGGCCGGCGCCGCGCGCTCACCGAGCCGGTTGATCCAGATCGTCGTGAGGCCGAGGGCGCGTGCCGGCACGACATCGTGGAAGTGGCTCTGCGCGACATGGACGTGCTGGTCAGTCGCCGCGCCCGTCTGCGCGAAGAAGCGATCCCAATGTGCGCGCCCCGGCTTGTACGAGCCGATCTCCGAAGCGACGATCGCCAACTCGAACGGGACGCCGATGCGCGCGATCGACGCCTCG
>JBKOVW010000301.1:0-2672 GCA_046724095.1 Actinomycetota bacterium
ACGGCCGTGATCGCGAACTCGAAGTTCGCCGAGCCGACGCGGTCGGCCATCTCGGCCAGTGCGTCGTCCATCGGGCGACCGAGCGAAGCGTTCATCAGCACGCGCTTGACCTCCACGTTCGCCGGCGGGTGCCCTTCGTCGACTACGGCCTGCAGACCCTGCTTGAACGAGTGGCCCGCCTTCAGCGAGGCGGCGATCGTGATCAGCATGTCCGGCAGCTGGTCCTCGAACGCACGAATGCGCTTGCGCATCTTCATCCAGACGACGGCGTACGGGATCGAGCCGGCGATGACGACGAGCGCCAGCCCCAGCGGGAGCGCGACGCCGATCAGCGTGGCGAGCACGAATGCAACGACAACCGCGCCGATCTCGATCCAGAAGAACTCGACCGTCCGCAGCGGGACGTCGGCACGCTCGAGCATCTTGCTGACCCGGTGCCAAACCGCGAGCTTCCCGAACAGCTTCTCCGTCATGCGGAAGACGTTCGCCAGCAACGCCAGCCGCTTCTCCCTGCGCGCGGCCTTCGAGGTAACCCGCGTCTCGCCGACGTGCACGGAGATGCGGCTGCGGACCCATGACCCGCGGATGCCCGCGAACGTGAACAGCGTCGCCAGCAAGACGAGGAACGCGACGAGCGCGGCGATCCCCAGCGGGCCGCCGGGGCCGTACGCGCCCTTCGGGACGATCTTCGACGGCGCGGCGTCCGTGGGCGGCGAGCCGGGCACGGTGAACGCATTCGTCGCCGTGCCGTGGCCGACGACCGCCGCCTCGACGTGAATCCGGTCGCCGGGGCGTGCCGCGGTCAGGTACTGGACGCGCCAGGTGCGCTTGAGCGTGTCGGCGATCTTCGCGTAGACGGCCGCGAGGGCGGACGTCGACGACGCGCCGTAGTACTGGCCGCCCGTCTTGTCGGCGATCTCGATCAGCGGGTCGGGCGTGAAACCGGTCCCCTCGATGCCGATCGCGTAGATCGCGGCGTTCGCCTGGCGGGCCGCGGCGATCGCATCGTCGATCGAGTGCTTGCTGCCCTTGTCGGCCCCGTCCGTCAGCACGACGATGACGCGGCCCGGCAGCTCGTTTGCCTTCAGCTGGCGAGCGGCGACGACGATCGCGTCGTACAGCGCGGTGCCCTGCACCTTGTCGGCGGTCATGCCGTTGAGCGACTCGGTCGCGTCGAGCGCCGCCGTCGAGAAGGGCGACAGCGTCTGCGGCTTCGAGCCGAAGGCGATGACGGCCATCTGGTCGGAGCCGTTCTTGCGGCCGACGAACGAGCGGGCCGCCGCGATCGCGTCCGCGAGCGGCTTCCCGCGCATCGACTGGGAGCGGTCGATCAGCGTGGAGATCGCCTTGATCTTGCCGAGGTTCTGCTCCTGCAGCCCCGCGACGGGCTGACTGTTCTCGGTGACCGCCGGCGCGACCGACGCCCCCGCGGCCGAGACGACGGAGACGCGGATGGTCGGGTAGGCGGTCGCATCCACGTGGCTCACCTGCACCGCGGCCGCGGCTACGGCCGGCAGTGCGAGGAAGGTGAGTGCGACCCCGGCGGCGGCAAGCCGGAGCTTCGTCACGAGAATGCTCCCTTGAACTTCGAGGGCTGGTGGCCCTGGCCGACCGCCGGCGCGTTGCCGTCCTCCTTCGTGAAGAAGCTCGGCTGGAGCATCACGCCGTTGGCCGCCATCTTGTCGAGGAAGTTCGGCTTCAGGCCGCTGCACGACATCGGCGACAGCAGCCTGATTGCACCGTGCGACGCCTCGGCCTCCTCGGTCGGCGGCTTCGCGATGAAGATGTCCTGCAGCGTGATCACGTCGGACTCCATGCGGAGCACCTCGGTGATGTGCGAGATCCGGCGCGAGCCGTCGACGAGGCGCGTGATCTGCACGAGCAGGTCGAACGCGCTCGACACCTGCTCGCGGATCGCGCGCAGCGGCAGCTCGACGCCCGCGGTCAGCACCAGCGTCTCGAGACGCGACAGCGCGTCGCGCGGCGAGTTCGCATGGATCGTCGTGAGTGAGCCTTCGTGGCCCGTGTTCATCGCCTGGAGCATGTCCAGCGTCTCCGGGCCGCGGACCTCGCCGACGATGATCCGGTCGGGGCGCATGCGGAGGGCGTTGCGGACGAGCTCGCGGATGCGGACCTCGCCCGAGCCCTCGATGTTCGGCGGGCGCGACTCGAGCGTGATCACGTGCTCCTGCTGGAGCTGGAGCTCGGCCGCGTCCTCGATCGTAACGATGCGCTCGTCGTTCGGGATGAACGCCGACATCGCGTTGAGAGTCGTCGTCTTACCGGTACCGGTACCGCCGGAGATGAGGATGTTGAGCTTTCCCTTGACGCAGCTCGCGAGGAACTGCGCCGCCTTCGGCGAGATCGATCCGAACGAGATCAGATCGTTCATCGTGTACGGGTCGCGGGAGAACTTCCGGATCGTCAGCGTCGGGCCCTTGAGCGCGAGCGGCGGGATGATCGCGTTCACGCGGGAGCCGTCCGGCAGGCGGGCGTCCACCATCGGCGATGCCTCGTCGACGCGCCGTCCGACCTGCGACACGATCTTGTCGATGATGCGCAGCAGGTGCGAGTTGTCGGCGAACGCCGCCGGCGTGCGCTCGATCTTGCCGAGCCGCTCGACGTAGATCCGGTCGTACGCGTTGACCATGACTTCCGTCACGGAGTCGTCA
>JBKOVW010000145.1:0-3344 GCA_046724095.1 Actinomycetota bacterium
TGCGACGCGAGGATCACGGCGCCGACCGCCATGTACGACAGCGAGAACTTGTCCCTCAGGAACGGCAGCAGCGCGGGCAGCGCGCCGTTCGAGAAGTCGGTCGCGAAGTGCCCGCTCGACAGCAGCGCCATCGCGCGGCGATCGATGTCGCTCCGCACCCCGCGGAGGCTAGCCGGGGTCAGGCAGCTTGCGAGGCAGGCAGATAGCGCTCGATCAGCGCGTGCGAGAGCTCCCACTGCGCGCGTGCGAGCTTCACGCGGTTGCGCTCGAGCCGGCCGGAGTCGGCGCCGCGCTCGCGTAGCCGCTGCCGCTCGGCCGTGAGGCCCGAGATCTCGTCGAGCAGCGCCTCGACGGTGTGGTGCGTACGCCCACGCCGGAAGCGGGAAGGGGTGGCAGGCCGCAGAACCGTGCTCATCTCCGTGGTCATCATCGGCATCCGACGAACAAAGTTGAACCGCAGTTAGCGCCTATTCGTAAAGACACCGTAAAACCCTTCAAGCCAGTCGAGCGTGCGGCGCGGTCCCGGCCAGTGCTCCTCGACGAGCTCGGGGCTGGCGCGCAGGACGCGGCGCAGGACCAGGGCGACAATCACGGCGTCGTCGAGCTGCCCGGCGACCGGGATGAAGTCAGGGATCAGATCGAAAGGCAGTAACAGGTATGGCAGCAACGCGGCGACGAGGAGCTTGTGCCGCCCCGGCAGCCGCTCATCGCGGAGGAGCCGGGAGAAGAGCACGACGCAGTCGGGCACGAACCCGGCGAGCGCTCGCGCGTCCTCCCGCCGGCCGGCCAGAAAGAAGACGGCGACGACCGCTGCGTAGACCGCTACGGCAATCGCGATCGAATACAAGAGCCAGCCCATCCCGGATAGCATCGCGCCCCGATGGACGAGGTCGAGATCGAGGTTTCCCAGCCGGGCGCCGGCTCACCCGACGCCCTGGCGCTCCTCCTGGCCGAAGACGACACGACGCCACGTTCGGACGGTGACCTGCAGCAGCAATTGCAGCAGCTCGCCGACGACGGCGAGCTGAAGGGGGAGCTCGGCCGGACGGTCCTGCTGCACACCAACGGCGGGTCGACCGCGCGGCGGGTCGTCGTCGCCGGCATCGGCAAACGGGCAGACGTCGACGCAGACGCAGTGCGGACCGCGGCAGCCGCGGTCGCGCGCCGCCTGCGCGACGTCGGCGGCACGCTCGGCTGGACGCTCGACGACTCCCTCCCGCTCTCGCTCGACGAGCAGGCGCGCGCGGTCGTCGAGGGAGCGGTGCTCGGTGCATACAGCCCCGGGCGCTGGAAGACGGAGCAGAAGGACGGCAAAGGCATCGCGAAGATCGTTCTCTACGGCGGCGACAACGGCGTCGGCGACACGGCCGGTCGCGCCGCGACCGTGTCGAAGTGGGTCAACCGCGCGCGCGACCTCGCGAACTCACCGCCGAACGAGCTGACGCCCGAGGGCCTTGCGCAGCACGCCGCCGAGCTGGCCGGCCCGTCCCTCCAGGTCACGGCGCTCGACCCGCAGCAGATCGACGAGCTCGGCATGGGCGCGCTCAGCGCAGTCGGGCGCGCGAGCGCGAACGGACCGCGGCTGATCGTCCTCCGCTACGAGCCGGCGAACGCGAAGAGCGGCACCGTGCTGGGCCTCGTCGGGAAGGCGATCACGTTCGACGCGGGCGGGATCTCGCTGAAGCCCGCACTGAAGATGTACGACATGAAAGGCGACATGGCCGGAGGCGCGGCCGTGATCGCGGGAACCGCCGCCGCGGCCGAGCTCGAGGTGCCGGTGCGCATCCTCACTGTCGTCGCGGCGGCCGAGAACCTCGTCAGCGGCGACTCGTTCCGTCCCGGCGACATCCTTCGCGCGGCGAACGGCAAGACGATCGAGATCACGAACACGGACGCCGAAGGACGGCTCGTGCTCGCCGACGCCCTCTGGTACGCGCGCAAGGAAGGGGCGACGCACGTGCTCGACTTCGCGACGCTCACCGGAGCGATGGAGGTTGCGCTCGGCGATCTGTATGCGGGACTGTTCGCGAACGACGACGCGTGGCGCGACGACATCCTCGCCGCCGCGCAGGCGAGCGGCGACCACACGTGGCCCTTTCCGCTGCACCGCCGCTACCGCCGCTACGTCGACTCGACGTACGCGGACATGAAGAACTCGTCGGAGCTACGTCAGGCCGGCGCCGTGCTTGCGGCGGAGTTCCTGAAGGAGTTCTCCGGCGAAGGGCCCTGGGGCCACATCGACATGGCCGGCCCGGGGTTCCTCGAGCGCTCGCGCGGCGACTACTACACGCAGCGCGGCGGGACCGGGTACGGCGTCCGCCTCATCGTCGAGCTCGCCAGACGCCTCAGCGCTTGAACTTCGATCTCGGCCAAGAGCACGAGCTCGTCCGCTCCACCGTGCGCGAGTTCGCGCAGGAGCGCGTCGCCCCCGTCGCCGAGGAGCTCGACCGCGAGAGCAAATTTCCGTACGACCTCGTCGCCGCCATGGCCGAGCTGGGCCTGATGGGTATGACGATCCCGGAGGAGTACGGCGGCGCGGGCGCCGACACGCTCGCCTATGCCATCGCGGTCGAAGAGCTGACGCGCGTCGACTCGTCGGTCGCGATCACGATGGCCGCGCACCACTCGCTCGGCACCTTGCCGATCTACTACTTCGGAAGCGAGGAGCAGAAACGGCGGTGGCTCCCGGATTTGGCCGCGGGGAAGAAGCTCGCCGCGTTCGGCCTGACCGAGCCGGATGCCGGCTCCGATGCGGGCGCGACGCGCACGCGTGCGGAGCTCCGCGACGGCGAGTGGGTGATCAACGGCTCCAAGATCTTCATCACGAACGCCGGCACCGACATCACCGCATGCGTGTCCATCACCGCGCGCACCGGCGACGACGAGGTGTCGAACCTGATTGTCCCGAACGGCACGCCCGGCTACGCGATCTCCAAGCCGATGAAGAAGCTCGGCTGGCACGCGTCCGACACGCGCGAGCTCTCCTTCAAGGACTGCGCGGTGCCGGAGGAGAATCTCCTCGGGCCGCGTGGACAGGGCTTTCGCCAGTTCCTCGAGATCCTCGACGGCGGGCGGATCTCGGTCGCGGCCATGGGCGTCGGGCTCGCGCAGGGCGCGTACGACCTCGCGTATGCATATGCGCAGGAGCGCAAGCAGTTCGGCCAGCCGATCTCCAGGTTCCAGGCAGTGCAGTTCAGGCTCGCAGACATGGCGACGGAGATCGAGGCCGGGCGCGCGCTCGTCTACAAGGCCGCGTGGCTCAAGGATCAGGGCCGCGATTTCGCCCTCGCGGCCGCGCAGGCCAAGCTCTACACGGGCGAGCTCTCCCACCGCGCCGCCAACTG
>JBKOVW010000019.1:0-3379 GCA_046724095.1 Actinomycetota bacterium
GCCACCCTGATCCGGCAAGCCGGCGACTTCCAGCTGGCCGAGGACGCGGTGCAGGACGCGTTCGAGGCGGCCGTGACGGCGTGGCGGCGTGACGGTGTTCCGGCCAATCCGGGTGCGTGGATCACGACCGCGGCGCGGCGGCGGGCGATCGACCGCCTGCGTCGAGACCGGTCGGTGGTGGATCGCGCCGAGCGGCTGGCCGAGCTGGCCCGCCTGGAGGCTCAGGACGAGGAGGAGCTACCCATGGACGACGAGAGCTCGATCGTCGACGACCGGCTGCGGCTGATCTTCACCTGCTGTCATCCGGCGCTCGACATGTCGGCGCGCGTGGCGCTCACGCTACGGACGCTTGGCGGGATGACAACCGGCGAGATCGCCCGCGCATTCCTGGTCGCGGAGCCGACCATGGGCAAGCGGATCGTGCGCGCGAAGCGCAAGATCGCCGACGCGCACATCCCCTACCGGGCGCCGGCCGACGACGAGCTGCCCGACCGTCTACGCGGCGTGCTGCGGGTCGTGTACCTAATCTTCAACGAGGGCTACGCCGCCACAGAGGGCGATCAGCTAGTGCGCAGGGAGCTGTGCGAGGAGGCGATCCGCCTCGGCGAGCTGCTGTGCCGGCTGATGCGCGACGACGCCGAGGTCTGGGGACTGTCGGCCCTGATGCTGCTACACGACGCGCGCCGGGCAGCCCGCGTCGATCCAAGCGGGCGCTACGTCGCGCTAGACGAGCAGGACCGCTCGCTTTGGGATCGGGGCCGGATCGGCGAGGGCCTCGCGAGGTTGGAACGCGCCGTGCGCTTGCGGCGTCCGGGCGAGTATCAGCTGCAGGCCGCGATCACGGCCCTGCAGATCCAGGCCCCGCACGCGGACGCCACCGACTGGGCGCAGATCGCGGAGCTGTACGGCGCTCTGGTCATGCTCAACCCGTCGCCGGTGATAGAGCTCAACCGCGCGGTCGCCGTCGGCCTGGCCGACGGGCACGCCGCGGGCTTGGCGCTGCTCGAGCCGCTGCTCGGCGACTCGACGCTCGAGCACTACCAGCCGCTGCACGCGGCCCACGCCGAGCTGCTCAGCCGCGCGGGCGACGCCGCGGGCGCCGCGCGCGCGTACAAACGGGCGATCGCGCTCAGCAGCAACGCCGTCGAGCGGGCGGAACTCGAAAGGCGTCTGAGCGCGCTGCGCTGATCGAGGTGGGACGATGAGTTCCGACGTCTCGGCCGGGGTCCACGTCTTCGTTGCGCAGACCGGCGTCGGGGTCGTTGACGCGAAGGCCTGTAAAGGCAAGCTCGTTCGCCGTGAAGTCGGCCCACTCTGGCGCCGGGACAACGAGGTTTTCGTAGGCGGACGCAACCAGACGAAACTCGCCACGGGAGTGCAGCGACAGGTCAATGCGGTCATTGCGGCCCTCCGCCCCGACAGCACGCTGCATAGAATCGACATCCATGGCGCACTCTGCCTTCTCGACGCAGAGTTGGCGCTGCTCGACTTCCCGTTCCAGATCGGCAACACCTGGGTGCGGCTCAAAAGCCGGCCCGTGTCGCGCGAGACGATGGCGCGAATCGCGCGCCGGCCCCCAGACGGGACCAAGGACACACTCACACTCCTCTCACTTGAGTCCACGGGTCATGTGCAGAAACACGACTATCGATGTTTGGAGAGCGCCGGCTCTTCTGTCTTTTGCGTTCGACTTCGGTCCTCCCCGACGGCTGGCGATGAAAGCGCTATCCAACGTGGGTGTGGTGTTTGTCCGCGCTGTTCGAGCGTTCTCGGTTGACTTCACCTAGGCAGGCTGGCAGCGTCCGGGCGGATGATCCCGACTGAGCCCATTGGTAGCGTTCCGCGGTCGGATGGGCTGGTGGCTGCGATGCAGGCGGCTGCTGCGGGTTCGATTGGGCAGGCCGAACTTGACGCTCTCTTCGACGACGCGGTGCGCGACACGATCATGCGGATGGAGGCGGTCGGTTCTCCGGTCGTGACCGATGGGGAGCAGAGGAAGCCGAGCTTTGCGACCTACCCCGTGCATGGGTTGGCTTCGCTGGCTACCGGTGGGGTCGTCATCCCCTTCGCGGACGGCCATACCCGGGAATTGCCGGTGATCACCGAGGGCCCGTTTCGCTACCGGACGCATGCCGACGTCTATCTGTTGGCGGCGCTGCCGGTCGCAAGTCGTCCGGTCAAGCAGGCGGTCATTTCTGCCTCGGCCCTCAGCTTGCTGTACCCCGCGGATGGGATCGACGGCTACTCACGCGAGGCGTTCCTGGCCGATCTGGTCGATGAGGCCGAGGCGGATATCCGCGGTTGTCTTGACGCAGGCGCCCACTGCGTCCAGATCGACTTCACGGAAGGTCGCCTCGCGCTCAAGCTCGATCCTTCCGGAGGGCTGCTGCGCAGCTTCGTGGAACTGAACAACAGCGTGCTCGACCGTTTCGGCGCCGAAGAGCGCCAGCGGATCGGCGTCCACTCCTGCCCGGGCGGCGACCGCGACTCGACGCACAGCGCTGACGTCGACTACGCGGAGCTGCTCCCGCTGCTGTTCGAGCTGCATGCCGGCGCCTTCTACCTGGAGCTGGCGGGGGAGCGCGACGCGGAGGCCGTCCTTGCGGCGATCGCTGCCCACAGGCGGTCCGAGCAGAGGATCTTTGTCGGTGTCACCAACCCCATCGACCCGCGCGTCGAAACCGCGGAAGAGGTACGCGACCGCGTGCTGGCCGCTGCCAAGCACATCCCGCTCGACCAGCTCGGGACGACCGATGACTGCGGCTTTTCGCCGTTTGCCGACGACCGTTCGACCGCACGCGAAACGGCCTTCGAAAAGATCCGCGCCCGCGTCGAAGGCACCGCGCTCGCAGCACAAGAACTCCTCGCCTGACGCTCAAAGCCTGGAAGTCGCTACGGCTTGTGGTGCCTGTGCTTCGGCTTCGGCTTTTCATTGCCGGTGCAGCGGCCGACGTGCCCGCCGCCCTTGGTGGCTGCCTTAACAGCCTTCCGTGCGACACGGATCGTGCGGAACGGGTGCTTTTTCGAGCCAGTGGGATGACACACAACGACCTTGTACTGATACTGCGCAGAGGAGCCAGACGTACTTCCGGCAAGTGCTGGCCCGCCGACAACTGCAAGCGGTACGAGCAATGCGATCGTAACGGCGAGCGCCGCTGCCAGATTGCGACGTCCGTACGTGGTTCTCCTCATGTCACACCCCCAGGATTGCTGTCCACGAAACGCTCTGCCCCAGCGGCCGCAGCATTCAAACGTCGGCCTTCGATAGATGCGGCGTTGCGCCCTTTTAACGTAAGCGTCATATGGGTAAGGGTTGATGCACCGGGGCGACACGGCTTATCTCTCCCCAACTAGAGCGAGCCTGCTAGCGGCTCACGAG
>JBKOVW010000247.1:0-4247 GCA_046724095.1 Actinomycetota bacterium
GGCGCGCAACCGGTTCGCTGGACGTGGGAAGAGTTCCGCGCGCTCCCCTCCGAGACCGTGACGAAGGACATTCATTGCGTCACGAAGTGGTCGAAGTTCGACACCGAGTGGGAGGGTGTGTCCGTCGACACGCTGCTTGAGCAGGTCGATTACGACCGCGCCTATGCGCTGGCGTTCTGCGACGGCGGCTACACCGCGAACGTCCCCGTCGAGGACCTCACCGGCGGGAAGGCGTGGGTCGCGTACACGTACGACGGCGAGCCGCTCGATCCCGAGCACGGCGGCCCCGCACGCCTGCTCGTCCCGCACCTCTACTTCTGGAAGAGCGCCAAGTGGGTGCGCGGCCTGCGGCTGCTGGACGACGACGAGCCGGGCTTCTGGGAGACGAACGGCTACCACAACTACGGCGATCCTTGGCGGGAGCAGCGGTACTGGGGCGACTGACGTGGCTCGTGGCGGAGGTCGCCGACGCGGTGACCGAGACGCCACGGGTCCGGACGCTCATCCTCGACGTACAGGGCTGGACGGGACACCGTGCTGGGCAACACGTCGACGTCCGCCTGACGGCGGAGGACGGCTACCAGGCGGAGCGCAGCTACTCACTCGCGTCGGCGCCGGGCGAACCGCCGGCGTTGACGGTCGAGCGGCTCGACGACGGCGAGGTGTCACCGTATCTCGTCGACGACGTCGTGACCGGCGACAGGTTCGAGCTGCGCGGGCCGATCGGCGGCTACTTCGTCTGGGACGACGACGGGTCGACGGAGCCGCTGTTCCTCGTTGCCGGTGGATCCGGCGTCGTGCCGCTGGTGGCGATGCTGCGCCACCGCCGCGCCGTCGGCTCGACCGTGCGCGCGAAGCTGCTCTACTCGTCCCGGACGCTCGAGGACGTCATCTACCGCGACGAGCTCGACGGCCTAGGCGCCGACGTGGTGCAGACGCTCACGCGCGAGCAGCCGCCGGGATGGGCCGGCTACGGCCGGCGCGTCGATGTCGACATGTTGCGCGAGGTCGCATACCCGCCGGAGCAAAGCCCGCGCGTGTTCGTGTGCGGCCCGACGAGCTTCGTCGAGGCTGTCGCAGAAGGGCTCGTCGCACTCGGCCACAGGCCCGGCCGCATCAGGACCGAACGATTCGGAGGAGCATGAGGTGATCTATCTGGACGGCAACTCGATCGGCGGCCTGCTCAACGACGTGTTCGGCCGCGAGGTCACGGAGGCGTCCGGTCGCTGCCGCGCATGCGGCGCAGAGAACTACGTCGGCGCGCTGCACGTCTACCGCGCCGCTGGAGTCGTCGTCCGCTGCCCGGCGTGCGGTGCGGTGCTGATGCGCTTCGTCGCGGCGCGTGACGAGGTCTGGGCCGACCTAGGCGGCCTGCTCGGCAGCGGCCTTGAGCCCCTCCGAGAAGCTCGGGTACACGTGGTGCACGGCGGCGAGGGCGTCGACGGTCGCGCCGAGCCCTAGCGCGACCGCGAGCCCTCCGACGATGTCGCTCGCCCCGCGCGAGACGACGTGCACGCCGAGCACGCGTCGGCTCGCACGGTCGTAGACGATCTTGTAGAGGCCGCGCGTCTCCCCGTAGTTCTGGGCGCGCGTCACCGCCCGCACGGGATACGTCGCGACGCCGACGTCGTACCCCTGCGTTCTCGCCTCCGTTTCGGTGAGGCCGACCTCGCCGAGCTCCGGGTCCGTGAAGATCGTCGTCGGTAGCACCGAGTAGTCCGCGGTGCGCGAGCGGTCGCCGAACATGTCCTCGACTGCGATGCGCGCCTGGTACTGGGCGGTCGGCGTGAACATCGGGCCGGCCGCCACGTCACCGGCGGCCCAAATCCCCTGCGCGGAGGTTCGCTGGTGGCCGTCGACGACGATCCCGCCGCGTCCAACGTCGACCCCGACGCGGTCGAGGTTCAGCTCCTCGACGTTCGGCACGCGGCCGGAGGCGAGCAGCACATGCGAGATCTCGAGCGTCCGGCCGGCGACGTCTGCCTCGCCGCGGCTCACGCGCTCGACGCCGGCGTTCAGCACGATCTCGATTCCCTCGTCCTCGAGCGCCGCCTGCAGCTCGCTCGCCGCATCGGCGTCTGCGCGTGCTGCGATCTGCGGACCGTGATTGACGAGCGTGACGCGCGAGCCGAAGCGCGCGAACATCTGCGAGAACTCGAGCCCTACCGGCCCGGCCCCGACGACGAGCAGCGACTCCGGCACCTCGGTCAGCTCGAGGGCTGTGATGTGGTCGATCCAGTCGACGTCCTCGATGCCGGGGATGGGCGGGACTGCGGTGCGGCCCCCCGTCGCGATCAGAACCCGCTCGGCGGTGAGGGTCTTTTCGCCGACGCGCACCGTGTTGGCGTCGACAAACGACGCTTCGCCCGGATACACGCCGTAGCCCGCGTCGCGCAACAACTGCACCCAGCTGTCGTGGTCGCGGCGCAGCGAGTCCTTCCAGGCGCGTGTGCGCGCAAGGTCGATCGCCGGCGCCGGCAGCTCGAGACCCCGTTCTGCTGCGTGTTGCTGAACGTCGTGCATCAGCTCGGCGGCGATGAGGTACGCCTTCGTCGGGCGGCACGCGACGTTCGGGCACGAGCCGCCCCACCGCGTTCGCTCGACCATCGCCACGCGCGCGCCGTGCTCGCGTGCGGCCTTGCCCGCTCCGTCGCGCGCGGCCGAGCCTGCGCCGAGGACGATCAGGTCGTACGTCTCCGTTGACATGCGCCCGACCCTACGACGTTGGGCCGGGCGGGCGCGGTGAGACGCGCCCTCGCCCGATCCGACTGCGGCTGCGGATCGGGCTACCCGACCCGGTCCTAGAGTGCCCGATTACGAGACTTTCTGACAGGTAGCCTGATCGCGTGGAGCAGGGCGGGCTCGAACTGATCCCGGTCGAGGAGCTCTGGACGGACGACGATGACCCCGATCACAGCGGGTGGTTCTGTGTCCGAACGGATCCCTTCCCGTGTCCGGCGACAGGCTGTGACTTCGTGGCGATCTTCATGACCGCGGCGCACCTGATCCTCGTCTGGGAGCAGCGGGACGATCCCAACCTCCTCCACCACGCGCAGCGCGCGAAGGAGGTTGGCCGGAACCCCCGTATCGAGGAGTACGCCGCGGAGTACGGCCCGAGCGCGTCGTACTACGCGTGGGAAGCCGCCGGCGGGCCCGTGCACGGCGTCCGCACGCGTTGATCGAACAACATTTCGGCCGCGCCCTGACGGTCGGCGTCGAGGAGGAGCTCTGGATCCTCGACGGCGACACCTTGGAGCTCGCACCGGGTGTGCAGCAGCTCCTCGGGGCCGTGGAGGGACAGGCGCTTCCCGGCGTCCTGAAGAGCGAGCTGCACGCCTCTGTGGTCGAGGTCACGAACGAGGTCGCCGACTCTCCCGACGCGGCCGTCGACCGGATCGCCGTGTTGCGGGAGGCGGCGGCCGAGGCCGCCCGCGCGAACGGGCTGCTCGTTGCCGCGGCCGGGTCGCATCCGACCAGCCGTCCGGAGCAGCAGCAGATCGCACCCGAGGAGCGCTACCGCGACTTCGTCGCGTACGCAGGCCCGAGCGCGCGCCGGCAGGGTGTGAGCGGCCTGCACGTGCACGTCGGGATGCCCAGCGCGGACGACTCCTTCCGCGTGCTCGAGACGATCCTCCCGTGGCTGCCGCTCGTCCTCGCGCTGTCGGCGAACTCGCCGTACCTCGCCGGCGAGGAGACGGGGATGATGTCCGTCCGCGCAGAGGTGCTCGGGTTGCTGCCGCGGGCCGGCGCGCCGCCGCCCGTCCGCTCGTACGCGGAGTGGGAGGCGTTCATCGACCGCATGGTCGCGACGGGGCTCGCCAGCACGTACACGAGCTTCTGGTGGGATGTCCGGCTGCATCCGCAGTTCGGGACGCTCGAGATCCGCGCGCCCGACCAGCCGACGTCGCTCGAGCGCACGCGCGCTTTCGTCCGGTTGCTGCACGAGCTCTGCGCCTGGGCGCTCGACGCGCCGCCGCGGCCGTACGATCCGGCGGAGCGAGGGATCTACGAGCAGAACCGCTGGGCCGCGTCGCGCTTCGGCCCGCACGGGAAGCTGATCCATCCCGACCGGGCGGAGGCGCTGACGGTCCCGGAGCTGCTGAAGGAGCTGCCGGTTGCGGCCGACGGCTTCGACGGCGAGTCCTGCGAAGGCGACCGCCAGCTGGCGGTGGGGCGGGCGGACGGGTTGCGCGCCGTCTGCGCCGACCTCGTCGAGCGCTCGCTAGCCTGAGCGGCGTGCTGCGCGA
>JBKOVW010000087.1:0-4322 GCA_046724095.1 Actinomycetota bacterium
AGCGGCATGAACACGAGCAAGCCCGCGGCCGCGGCCCAGCCGCCGACGCGGACCGCCTCGGCGGTCGCGCGAACGAGCCCGTTGGCCGGTTGCACGTTCTGCCGGTCGACGAGCGTGGGGAGGAGCGCTCCGTACGCCGGCTCGAAATAGCTCGTCGCGGTCTCGAGTGCGAAGGCCGCAAGGACGAGCATCCACAGATCCAGCCGGCCCGCCAGCCCGGCTATGGCAACCGGCACGAGCACCCCGCCGCGCGTGACGTCCGCCAGCACCATCACCCGTCTCCGGTCGCTGCGGTCGGCGACGAGACCGCCGTGGAGCCCGAAGAGGAGCGCCGGGACACTGTCCGCGAGCCGCACCGCGAGCACCCCGAGCGGCCCCGCGCTGACGAGCGCGAACCACATCAGCGCGACGTAGTGGAACGAGTCGCCGAGCTCGCTGACGACGATCGCCGAATACGTGCGCCTGAAGTCGCGCCGGCGCAAGAGGTCGACGGCGCGGCGCGGCGGCAGCGTCGCGTCGAGCTCTTCTTCAGGGAGGGCCGTGACGGGATCTGCCACCGCGCCGGAGACTAGAGTGATCGCCGATGGCTCAGGCGACGGCGATCCGCCTGACCGGAGACGACCTCCGGATCGACGACGTATGGGCCGTCGCCTTCGGCGACGCAGCGGCTGCGCTGTCGGATGAGGCGCGGGCGAAGATGCGTGCCGCACGCGAGCTCGTCGAGCGCGCCGCGCACGGCTCGCGCGAGCACACCTACGGCATCAACACCGGCTTCGGGCGCTTCGTGTCGAAGTCGATCCCCGAGGAAGAGACGGAGGAATTGCAGCTGCGGCTGCTGCGCAGTCACGCCTGCGGAGTCGGCGATCCCTATCCGGAGGAGATCGTGCGCGCGGCGATGCTCCTGCGCGCGAACGCACTCGCGAAGGGGACGTCCGGCGCCAGAGTCGAGACGGTCGAGCTGCTGCTCGACTGCCTCCTGAACGGTGTCGTCCCACGCGTGCCGAGCCGCGGATCGGTAGGTGCGAGCGGCGATCTCGCTCCACTCGCACACCTCGCACTCCCGCTCGTCGGCGAAGGCGAGGCAACGTATGACGGCGACGTGCTCTCGGGCGCCGACGCGCTGGCGGCGGCCGGGCTCGAGCCGACGCGGCTCGAAGCGAAGGAAGGGCTCTCGCTCATCAACGGCACGCAGTTCATGGCTGCGTACGGTGCGCTGGGCCTCGTACGGGCGCGCCGCCTCGCGCGTGCGGCCGATCTCGCGTGTGCACTCTCGGTCGAGGCGCTGCAAGGGTCGCGCACGAGCTTCCTGCCGCAGATTCACGCCTTGCGCCCGCTACGCGGCCAGGCCGCGTCGGCCTCGAATGTCCTGCGGCTGATCGAGGGGTCCGCGATCAACGAGGCCCACAAGTGGTGCGACAAGGTGCAGGACGCGTACTCGCTCCGTTGCGCGCCGCAGGTGCACGGCGCCTCGCGCGACCTCCTCGACTACGTCGAGGCGACCGTCGCGGTCGAGTTGAACGCGGCGACGGACAACCCGCTCGTGCTCGTCGACGACGAGCTGCTCGTCTCCAACGGCAACTTCCACGGGCAGCCGCTCGCGTTCGCGCTCGACGCGCTCGCCATGGCGAGCTCGGAGCTCGCGAGCATCTCCGAGCGCCGTGTCGAACGCCTGGTGAACCCGAACCTCTCCGACGGCCTGCCGGCCTTCCTCACCTCGGACGGCGGACTCAACTCGGGGTTCATGATCCCGCAGTACGTGGCCGCGTCACTCGTCAGCGAGAACAAGGTGCTGTGCCATCCGGCAAGCGTCGATTCGATTCCGACGAGTGCGGGGCAGGAGGATCATGTGTCGATGGGCAACGCAGCCGGCTTGAAGGCGTGGCAGGTGCTTGCGAACTGCGAGCGCGTGCTCGCGATCGAGCTGCTGGCGGGGGCGCAGGGCGTGGAGTTCCTCGCGCCGCTCGAGCCTGGCGTCGGCGTGCGCGCCACGCACGCGTTCGTGCGCTCGCTCTCGCCGCGGCTCGGCGACGACCGGCCGCTCGCTCCGGACATCGAGGCCGTGGCAGGCGCAATACGCGACGGCTCGTTGACCGCCGCCGTCGAGTCCGAGCTGGGGGAGCTGGCATGAGACGACGCTTGCGTTGTCTCAATCAGGACGTACCGGCTCCGCCGGTACGTCCGTCTGAACTGACCAGTCGACGCGCTGACCGACAGGAGCAACGGCCATGAGACGACGCTTGCGTTGTCTCAACCAGGCCGTACCGGCTCCGCCGGTACGTCCGTCTGAACTGACCAGTCGACGCGCTGACCGACAGGAGCAACGGCGATGAGCGTGGCTCGTTCGCTCGACGCCGTCGTCGAGGAGCTGTGCGGCGATCTGTCGCGTATCCACGCGCCGCGCGGCGCCGAGTTACACGCGCGCGCGTGGGCGACAGAGGCGCCGCTGCGCATGCTCCTGAACAACCTCGACCCGGAGGTCGCCGAGCGGCCCGAGGAGCTCGTCGTCTACGGCGGATCGGGCAAGGCGGCACGGAACCCGCAGGCGCTGCGCGCCATCGTCCGCACGCTGCTCGAGCTCGGCGAGGACGAGACGCTGCTCGTGCAGAGCGGCAAGCCCGTCGGCGTCTTCCGGACGCATCCGGGCGCGCCGCGCGTGCTGATCGCGAACGCGCTGCTCGTGCCGCGCTGGGCGACGTGGGAGGAATTCCGCCGGCTCGAGGCGCTCGGTTTGACCATGTATGGCCAGATGACCGCCGGGAG
The DNA here is from genome assembly GCA_046724095.1 of Actinomycetota bacterium. Lineage (GTDB taxonomy): Bacteria > Actinomycetota > Thermoleophilia > Gaiellales > Gaiellaceae > 3-1-20CM-4-69-9. The sequence continues at coordinate 2,761 of JBKOVW010000087.1, forward strand.
CTGGATCTACATCGGCTCCCAGGGAATCCTGCAAGGGACGTTCCAGACTTTCGCCGCGGCCGGCGAGCAGCACTTCGGCTCGGCGGACCTGTCCGGCCGCACGATCCTGACCGCCGGCCTCGGCGGGATGGGCGGCGCGCAGCCGCTCGCGGGGACGATGGCCGGCGCGGCGATCCTCTGCGTCGAGGTCGACCCGGGCCGCATCCAGCGCCGGCTCGAGACTCGCTACCTCGATGAGTCGACGGACTCGCTCGACGATGCGTTGGGACGGATTCGGTCGGCTGCGGCGGAGGGCCGGGCGCTCTCCGTCGGGCTCCTGGGAAACGCCGCGGACGTCGTTCCCGAGCTCGCACGCCGCGGCGAGCCTTTCGACCTCGTCACCGACCAGACGGCGGCGCACGATCCGCTCACCGGCTACATTCCGAGCGGCCTGTCCGTCGAAGACGCCGCCGCGTTACGCGCGTCGGATCCCGACGAGTACCTCGATCGCGCACGTGTGTCGATTGTGCAACACGTCGAGGCGCTGCTCGAGTACGTTCGCGCCGGCAGCTATGTTTTCGATTATGGCAACAACCTTCGAGGTGAGGCGCGTGAAGGTGGCGTAACGGAGGCCTTCTCATACCCGGGCTTCGTCCCGGCCTATATCCGGCCGCTCTTTTGTCGCGGCGTCGGCCCCTTCCGCTGGGCGGCGCTTTCGGGAGAGGCGGCGGACATCGCGGCGATCGACGCGGTGCTCCGCGACCTCTTTCCCGATGACGCGCTCCTGCAGCGGTGGCTCGAGCTCGCGCCGGAGCGCGTCGCCTTCCAGGGCTTGCCGGCGCGGATCTGCTGGCTCGGTTTCGGCGACCGGGCGCGCGCCGGCTTGGCGATCAACGAGCTCGTGCGCTCGGGCGAGGTCAAGGCACCGGTGGTGATCGGGCGGGATCACCTGGACTCGGGCTCGGTCGCCTCGCCCTACCGCGAGACAGAGGCAATGCGCGACGGCTCGGACGCGATCGCCGACTGGCCGATCCTGAACGCGCTCCTGAATGTGGCCGCGGGCGCGACATGGGTGAGCGTGCATCACGGCGGCGGCGTCGGCATCGGAAACTCCATCCACGCGGGCATGGTTGTCGTCGCCGACGGGACGGACGACGCGGCGGAGCGCCTCGAGCGGGTGCTGACGACCGATCCGGGGACCGGCGTCATGCGGCACCTCGATGCGGGCTACCCCGAGGCGGCGGCAGCCGCCGAGGCGCACGGCCTCGTCGCGCCGATGTCGCGCACCGACACCGAATGAGCTCCACGGGCGGCGGGAGCCGCCTGCTCATCCGCGATCTCGCGCAGCTGGCGACTCCAGCCGGGACGGATGCTCCGCTCCGCGGCTCTGCTCTCGGCGACGTCGAGGTGCTCGAGGACGCGTATGTGCTGTGCCACGACGGCACCGTGGAGGTGGTCGGGCGCATGCGCGACCTGCGGCCCGTGGACGGCGAGGTAGAGGAGCTCGACGCGCGCGGTCTCTGCGCCGTGCCGGGCCTCGTCGACTGCCACACGCACGCGTGCTTCGCCGGCGACCGCGTCGA
>JBKOVW010000172.1:0-8512 GCA_046724095.1 Actinomycetota bacterium
GGCGCGTTGAACGTGAACCTGTTCCAGTTCCTGTTCGGCTCGATCCTCACCGTGACGCGCGGAGACCTCATCGTGATCGCCGCGCTCGGTGCCGGTGCACTCGTCCTCATCGCGGTTCTCTACCGGGTGCTCGTCGCCGTCGTCGTCGACGAGGAGGGTGCGCGCGTCGCCGGACTCCCGGTCCCGTTGCTCAATGCGCTCACCGCAGCGCTCGCCGCGGTCACGATTGCCGTCTCCATGCGCGTCGTCGGGATCCTGTTGATCGCGGCGCTGATGGTGCTGCCCGTGATCGCGGCCGCACGGATCGGGTGGAGCATGCGCTCAACCCTGCTGCTGTCGATGGGCACCGGCCTCGCCGCAGTGCTGATCGGGATCACCACCTCCTACTACGCGAATCTGCCGCCCGGTGGAACGACGGTGCTCGTCGCCGCCGCTGCCGTGCTCCTAACCGAGCCACTCGCCGCGCTGCGGCGTTAGCTATGTCGCCCGTTCTTTGAGGGCTATGACATTGGCGACGAAGCGCCGCGTCTTTCGAAACGGCCCGTGCTTTCGTAATGAGGTCGACCCCTGGTACCAGGCCGCCAGCGCCTTGCGCTCGTCGCCATTGAATTCGCCAAGGAGCTCTCGGAGTAACGCGACACCGACACGGATGTTCCCGGAGGCCGTCCGGGGACGCGTCGACGGAGTAACAACAAGCGTCCGCGGGCCTGCGATGCGATCCACATCGAGGCCGTGAGTGCGCTGAAACGCCCGGAGTCTGCGCTCGGTACGCGATCCGAAGTAGCCGTTGATCGCAACGGAGTGGGCGCCCTTCCGAGCAAGCAGAAACTGTGTGACCGAGACGTCCCAGCCGAGTGCTCCCCGGCGGATGGTCGACTGCCAAGGCCCGGTTTCCGAGCGGCCCTAGTGCGCGCTTGGTGGCCGGGCCGACCCTGCCTTCGACGTCTAGGCCGGCTCGACGCTGGAAACGGTGGAGTGCGCGTGCGGACATCGGCCCATAGATCCCGTCGATCGGTCCCAGGTAGAACCCGTGCGCACGCAGCGCCACGAGGAGGCCCACAACCCGAAGCTGTGCGGCCCCAGTAGATGCGGTCGCTCCTGCGATCGCGAACGAGACGGCAACCACCAACCCGCAGCGCACACAGCTTCAGCCGCTTGGACACAGGGCGCTCGATCCCTCGTTGCCTCGACGAGAGTGGTTCCATCCACTCGCCCTGTCAACATTTCCCCGCAATGGCTGGCGATGCCGCTGACCGCGAGCCGCCGGTCGAGTCGTTCTGGAAGGAAGAGCGCGGCCGACTACCCGTAACGGGCTCCTACCTCGTAGACAGCCTCATTGCCGTTGTGGCGGTGCTCGTTCTCGTCACGATCTTCGGGTTGTTCGCCCTCTGGCCACACGGCCACCTTGCCCGCCCGGGCAACTTCGGGCCGATCCGAACAGTCGGCGCGGTCGCCGAGAACGTCCACACCGAACCGTGCAAGCTTTCCGCCTCACATCAGTGCAAGGTCGCCACGGTGAAGATCACTGACGGCCCCCAAAAAGGACAGCTGACCGAACTAACAACGGTTGCAGTTGTCGGCTCTCTCAACATCCAGCAGGGAGACCACATCCGCGTCTACAAAAACGTTGTGACACCAGGCGAGACCGGAAACGCGCCTGCCTTCTCGTTTGCGGACTTCGACCGCCGCGGCGCAATGCTGTGGCTGACGATCGGCTTCGGAGTCCCCCTACTCGTCACCGGCCGAAAACACGGGCTTCGCGCGCTCATCGGCCTGGTCGGCAGCCTCCTGATCGTCGTCGAGTTCGTCGTGCCGGCGATCTTGCACGGCTCGTCGCCGTTTGCGGTCGCACTCGTTGGCGCGTTCGCCGTGATGCTCGTGATGATGCCGCTCTCATACGGCTTTGGCGCAAAGGCGCTCGCCGCCTGGCTTGGCACGGCGATCAGCCTGCTTCTCGCTGCTGTGCTTGCCTACACGTTCTCCCGCGTCGCCCATCTCAGCGGTGCAGCCTCGGATGAAAGCGTCTATCTCGGCGCTTCGCAGTCTGGGCTGTCACTGCAGGGCTTGCTCGTCGCAGGAATGGTGATCGGGGCGCTCGGTGTGTTGGTCGACCTGACTGTCAGCCAGGCCTCAACCGTGATCGCGCTGCGGCGCGCCAACCCAGCTTTACGCTTCCGCGGTCTTTTCAGCGGCGCCCTCGAGGTCGGCCACGACCACATCGCAGCAACCGTTGCCACCCTCGTCTTTGCCTACGCCGGTGCCGCACTCCCCGTACTGCTGATCTTCAACGTTGGCGACACGTCGTTCACCGACGCCGTGAACGGCGAAGCCGTTGCCGACGAGGTAATCGCGGCGCTGGTTGGATCGATTGGGCTGATCGCCTCGATGCCAATCACGACTGCGCTCGCAGCAATGCTCGCGACTCGGATGACCGACAAACAGCTCGAACACGCCGACCACGCACATGCCCACTAAGGATTCAGTCGTCGCCGCAGGCGCTTAACGCACGTGAGCGCCAATCAACCGCTCCCACAGCGACCTCCCAGGTGGAGCTCCGGCGCTCCCCCAGCTGAGCTAACGCCCCGTGCCCGCATAGTAGAGCGAAAAAGCGGCGGTCTGATGTTCTCCCAATCGACGCCGTCGAGTTGGTGGGAACGCGCCGCTGTCGTATCGTGGAGGAGTGGTCACGCTGACCGACAGAGAAACTCGGTCGGCGCTCGACCTCGTTTGGGACGCCGGCGCATACACAGGCGTCGATCCGTTTCCGGCTGAGTTTCTGGAGCGGCTCGCTTGCTTGATTCCGGCGGACGCCATTGTTGGTTACCACGAGGTCGAGGCGAAACGTCCTTGGCGCGTCGTGGAGGCCGCCGAGATCCCTGCCGAGGGTGTTCCGATCGAGATACGACAAGCCGCGACTCCCTTCTGTCCTCAGGATCCGCTGCAGAACGGTGCGCACCGGGACGAGTCGCGCGTCCTGAAGCTCTCCGACTGCTTGACGCGTCGCGGAATGCGAAAGCTCGGCTTCTACCACCGCGTGTGGAAGCCACTTGGCATCGATGACAGTCTTCGTGTTTGGCTCCCGGCCCCAGCAGGACGTGCGCGGACGCTGTATCTGGAGCGCGGCAAGCGCGACTTCAATGAGCGCGATCGCGCGATGCTCGAGCTCTTGCGACCATCTTTGATCAGGATGGCCCGGCGCGCCGACGAACGCCGGCAACACGATGCTCGCGCCGTTCTGACGCGACGCGAATTGGAGATTCTGCGGTGGATTCGACGCGGAAGAACGACGAGAGAAATCGCGGCGGTGCTCGTGGTATCCCCGCATACGGTGCGAAAGCACGTTGAACACATCCTGGAGAAGCTCGGCGCGAGGACTCGAAGCGAGGCTGTCGCGCGCATCGCCGATCTCGGCTGATCCGGTCGGGCGACGACGCATCGTCGCGCGAATACGTCACCTGACGTATTGGCAAGCGCTTTCCTGCGCTGAACGATGCTCGAGATGTACTGGATCAGACGCGCACCACTCATCGGTGCCTCGATCGCCTGCGCAGTCGGAGTCTGCGCGGCTTCGTCGGCCGGCGTCAACGAACGCCCCGCCCGGCTGCCGAAGGGCGGCAAGATCGTCGCGCGGATCAGCATTCCGGCGAATTCCGGCGTCCTCGCAGTCGGGGAGGGAGGCGTCTGGACGACGAGCGACGCCGTCTCGATGCTGATGCGCATCGACCCGAAGCGAAGCTCGGTGGTTGCTCGCACCAAGATCGAGTCACACAATGCGTGCCCGGACCTTCCAGGAAGCTGCGGCGAGGCTGCCGCCGGCAACGGCGCCGTCTGGATCTCGCGCGTGTCCGACAACACGGTCTTGCGCATCGATCCCGGTGACAGTTCTCTGCAGGCGAGAATTCCGGTCGGGCGCCAGCCGGAAGGCATCGCCACCACGCCGGGCGCCGTTTGGGTGGTGGAGAGAGGCGGGCCTAGCGTCTCCCGCATCGATCCCGCAACAAATCGCGTCGTGGCGAGGATTCCGATCGCGCCTCCAAGCGCGTGCTGCTCCGATCACATGGCGATCGCGGCGGGCGGCCGGGCGCTCTGGGCGAGCGTGCCGAGCCTCAGCACCGTTGTCCGGATCGACCCTGCGACGAACGCGGTTACGGCGAGAATCCGTTTGTTCGGACAGCCTTGTGCGTTCCTCGCCGCTGACAACCGTGCGGTCTGGGCCGCGGGCGGCCACTGCGCCAGCCGCGTCATGCGTGCTGACCCACGGACGAATAGGCGTCGCCGCAGCGTCAAAGGCGTGGCAGCGCCGATTGGCCTCGCAGTCGGCTTCGGCTCCCTGTGGGTCGCCGATCTTGATGCCAAGATCATCGCGCGAGTCAACCCGCGCACTGCGCGCATCATCGCCCGCCTCCCGGTCGGGGGCTACCCGGTGCGCCTCGCCGTCGGTTTCGGATCAGTGTGGGTCCGCGATGACACGGGCCGCGTCCTGCGCATCATCCCGCAGCCGTGACCATGTGCGCGCCGCAAAGCCGGCGCTCTCCCAGCTGAGCTAACTCCCCGTCCGCCTCATAGTAGAGCCCGTTTCGGCGCATCGGCGCCTTCCCGCAACAGATAGGGTCCTTTGCGGATGCGCGCCATCCGCTCGCGCTGGATCATCACGCAGATGTGGGACGACGCTCATGAGTGAGCGGCCGGTTGCGCTGCTGTACGACATCCATGGCAACCTCACCGCGCTCGAGGCCGTGCTGGCCGAGGCCGAGCAAGCGGGAGTCGGCTCGTACCTGCTCGGCGGCGATTACGCGGCGTTCGGCCCATGGCCCCGCGAGACGGCTGAGCTGGTCGAGTCCCTGCCGGAGGTTCTCCGCATTCGCGGGAATGTCGAGCGCTGGCTGCTCGAAGACCCCGAGGTTCCGGAGAGCGCGCAGCCCGTCGTCCTTCCGGCGATGGCGGCCGCGCGGGACGCCCTCGGGCCCGAACTCGTCGACAGGCTGTACCGCCTCCCCAAGGACGGTGAGCTCGACGGGTTGTGCGTGTGCCACGGGTCGCCGCTCTCGGACGTCGAGACCTTCGCGCCGGAGGCGCAGGACGGGGAGGAGCGCATGCTCGAGGGGGAGCGCGAGCGCACGATCGTCTTCGGCCACAGCCATCAGCAGTTCCGGCGACCGGGGCCCGACGACACGCTGCTCGTGAACCCGGGCAGCGTCGGGGCGCCGCTGGACGGCGACGTACGCGCGGCCTGGGCGGTGCTCGCAAACGGCGAGATCGAGTTCCGGCGAACGCCGTACGACGTCGAGCGCGCGGTCGCGCAGATGCGCACGTACGGCGAGTGGGCCGAGACCGTCGTCTACCGCCTCGAGCACGGAAGGGACCGCTGAGATGCTCGGCAGCCTCTGGGGCTGGGTCGAGGGCGTGTTCGTCCGCATCGGCGATGTCGAGGTCTACTGGCTCGTTCTCGCCCTCGCGCTGAAGACGGCGGAGTCCGCCTTCATCGGCCTCGGCTGGCGGAACATCCTCCGCGCCGCGTACCCCCGCAGCGATCTCTCGTTCAAGACCGCCTGGGGTGCGTCGCAGGGTGGAACGGCGATCAACGCCGTCGCGCCCGCGCAAGCAGGGACGGCAACGATGATCGGGATCTTCCGCAAGAGCATTCGCGGCTCTTCCGTTGCGGGCGTGACGTCGGCGACGGTCGTTCAGGCGCTCTTCTTCACGGCAGCGAGCGTGCTGCTGGTGATCGTCGTGGCGATCTTGCGCCCGGCCACCGTCTCGAAAGGCTCACCGTCCGACGAAAGCGGCGGCTTCTTCGCGTCTCATCCGATCGCCATCCCGCTGATCGTGCTCGTCGTCGGCGTGGCCCTCTATTTCCTGTGGCCGCGCCTCAAGCCTCGGGTGGTGAAGGAGTGGCACAAGGTCAAGGAGGGCGCCGCGATCTTCCGCGACTGGCGCCGCTACGCCAAGCAGGTGGCCGCGCCGTCGGCCGTCTCCTACGCCTGCCGGATCGGCGTCAACGTCGTGTTCATGGCGGCGTTCGGCATCCCGGTCACGCTTTTCACCGTCCTCCTGGTCGCGTCGTCGCACACGCTGTCGCAGATCTTCGCGATCACACCGGGTGGCGTCGGCCAAACGCAGGCGCTCGACATCGCCACGTTGCGCGCCTACGCGCCGAGTGGCGACATCGCGGCGTTCTCGGTCACCCAGGATTCGATCATCACCATCTGGAACGTCGTGCTCGGTGTGATCGTGATGCTCTGGGCGTTTGGCTTCAGCCAGATGAAGGAGATGTTCTCAAAGGATCGGACGCAGCAACAGGCCGCGGCCGAGGCTTAGTCGGGCAGCTGGGGAGTCGGCGGCACGTCGAGCTCGGGCTCGGCCTCTTCGAGGTCAGCCCAGTCGTCCCCCTCGAAGTACTCCCCGACGATGTCGTCTGCGTGCGACCCCGGCATAGCGATCGACACACATGTCGGCCTCGGACTCGAGGGAGAGAATCCCTCGTCCGAGGCCGACCGGGTCCGCTGCTGGAGCGGAGGGAGAATGAAGATTTACGCTGCGCGCTCGAGTCGCTCTTCGACCCGCGCCCTGGCGACGATGTGCTCGCGATTGCCGAAGCGGAGGGCCGCCTTCAGCGAACGCTCCTCGTCCCAGAGGTGGTCGAGGCGCTCACTGAGGCTCTTGAGCTCGGCGGCAGCGTCAGGGTTGTGTCCCTCGGAGAGGGTGTGCCACAGCTCCGTCCGCCGCTCGCTTGTCTCCTCGATCTCCTTGTGGATCTGAGTCAGGGTCATGTCTCTGAAAACGTCGTGGAGCCCCGGCTCATTCCCGAGGCCCGACGAAGAAAACAACGATTGCCAGGGCCCCCACGACGGCGGCCGCGACGGCCAGCCAGTTGAGGAACGAGACCATCAGGCGTACCCGAGGTCGGCGAGCCTCTGCTCGTCGATCCCGAAGTAATGCGCCAGCTCGTGGAGCACGGTGACTCGGATCTCGTGCTCGAGCAACGCCCGGTCGTGGCCGAAGTCCGCCTCGAGCGGCCGGCGGTAGATCGTGACCTTGGCGGGCATGTAGGGAGCCTCCTCGAAGAGGCCGAGGACGCCCGGATCGTCCGGGTTCTCCTCCTCCACGACGACGGCGACGTTCTCGAGCCCGCGCGCGAGCTCCGGCGGCAGCGCGTCGAGCGCCTCCCGGACGTGCTCCTCGAAGTCGCGCGTCACCAGGTCGGCTGCAGTGGTTGCCGCTTCTTGACGAGGTTCACCGTCAGGAACCCGAAGGCGAAGCCGCCGATGTGCGCGAAGACGGCGACGCCGCCGGTCTGGTCCGGATGCGTGATGCCGATGCCGCCCTGCCAGGCCTGCAGCGCGATCCAGATTCCGAGGAACCACACAGCCGGGATCTCGCGGAAGATGAAGAAGAAGATCAGCGTCAGCACCCGCGCGCGCGGGAGCAGCACGAAGTACGCGCCGAGCACGCCCGCGATCGCGCCGCTCGCGCCGATGTTCGGGATGCTCGCGTCGCGCACGGTGCCGAAGTCGAGCGTGACGAACGACTGCGTCGCCGTCGCGACGACGCCGGCGGCCAGGTACCAGAAGAGGAAGCGCACCTTGCCGAGCGCGTCCTCGACGTTGTTGCCGAAGATCCAGAGGAACAGCATGTTGCCGAGGATGTGCTCCCAGCTCCCGTGCATGAACATCGATGTGAACGTGCTCTCGATCCACGAGAGGTGGTGAGCGACCGGCTGACCGTTGACGACCACGGTCTCGCACGGGCCGTTCACCGAGCACGGGTAGAAGCCGTCCTTCGCGACGTGGTAGTCGAGCCCCCGACCGCTGAGCTCCCAGAACCACACCAGGAAGTTCGCGACGATGAGCGCAACGGTGACGACCGGAAAGGTCCGCGTCGGGACGTTGTCGCGAAGCGGGAGCACAGACGGTTCTTACCGGATCACGAGGGCCATCAACGCCTTCTGGGCGTGGAGGCGGTTCTCCGCCTCGTCCCACACAGCAGAGCGTGGCCCGTACAGAACCTCTTCCGTGATCTCCTCGCCGTAGTGCGCGGGCAGGCAGTGGAGGACGATCGCGTCGTCGCCCGCCTGTTGCAGGAGGTCCGCGTCGATGCCGTAGCCCGCCAGATCGCGTAGCCGCTGCTCCCGCTCGGCGTCCTGGCCCATCGACGTCCACACGTCGGTGTAGAGCACGTCCGCCCCGGCCACCGCCGCGCGTGGGTCGTCGGTCAGCTCGACGGAGCCGCCGGCCTCGCGCGCGATCTGCACCGCCTCCTCCGCGGGGCGGTACGACTGCGGCGTCGCCGCGACGAAGCCCGCTCCGAGCTTCGCGCACGCGACCATCAGCGACGCGCAGACGTTGTTGCCGTCGCCGAGGTAGACGACCTTCAGCCCCTCGAGCCGCCCGAACCGCTCACGGATCGTCATCACGTCGGCGAGCGCCTGGCACGGGTGCGAGCTGTCCGTCAGGCCGTTGATCACCGGGATCGAGGCGTGTGCCGCGAGGTCTTCGACCTCCGCCTGCGCGAA
>JBKOVW010000150.1:0-9791 GCA_046724095.1 Actinomycetota bacterium
TCCATGCCGAGCGTCGCGAGACGCGCCGCGAGCTGCTTCTGAGTCCATCCTTTGCGCCCGCGTTGGATTCGCATCTGCTCCGCGAACACTCGACTCGGCAATTTCGCGAGCTGCCTTTTGATGCCGCCCCCTATTCGTAACGAAGCGCTGCGATCGGATCCAGCCGCGCCGCGCGGCGGGCCGGGTAGTAGCCGAAGAAGAGCCCGACGGCGAGCGCGACGAGGAAAGCGAGAACGAGCGACGCGACGCCGATCAGCGTCTGCCACCCGGCGACGATGCTGATCAGCCTCGTCACACCGATGCCCGCCAGCACGCCGGCGACGCCTCCGAGCGTGCTCAGGACGACCGCCTCGGCGAGGAACTGGATCTGAACCCGGAGCGGGTCGGCGCCGACCGACTTCCGAATCCCGATCTCTCGCGTCCGCTCGCGGACGGACACGAGCATCATGTTCATGATTCCGATCCCGCCGACCAGCAAGGCAATCCCGCCGAGCGCGAAGGTGAGAATGCGGAACGTCGTCGTCGCCCTCTGCCCCTCCTTGACGATGCTCGCCTGATCCTCGGCCGAGAAGTCGTCCGGATACGACGCCGGGAGCTTGTGCTGACTGCGGAGGGTCTCGGTGATCGCGTCGAGGGCGGGCTCGATCTCGCCTTCGCTCCGAATGAGCGCGTCGACGTGGACAGTGTTGATGCCGCCGAGCAGCACGCGGGTCACGACCGGGAGCGGGACGAAGAGGCGGTTGTCGAGATTCTCGTCGGCGAGCTTTCCTCTGCGGTTCTGAATCCCGATCACGTCGAACTCGCGGTTGCCGACGCGCACGGTCTTGCCGATCGGGTTCTGGCCCGGGAAGAGGTTTGCGGCCGCGACGGTGCCGATCAGCATCACGTCACGGCCGTAGGCGACGTCCGCCTCGGAGATGAGGCGACCGGCGATCGCATGCTGGTTCTGGATGTGCTCGTAGCTCGCGGTCAGCCCGACGAGCCACGTGTTCGTCTTGTACCGCCCTGCAGAGACCTCGAGGCTCTCGATGTCCTGATGCGGTGCGACGGCGGTGACCATCGGCAGCCGCGCGATCGCTGCGACGTCTTCGGGAGTGATCGTTCGGTCGGTCGCGGACTGGCTGGTCCCGATGGTGATGAACTCGCCGTCCACCTTGACGACGTTTCCGCCCAGGTTCTGAATGCTCTTCTTGACTTCCGACTGCGCGCCGGCGCTGACGGCGGTGACCGCTACCAGCGCAGCGACGCCGATGACGACGCCGAGGGCCGTCAGGAGCGCGCGGAACCAGTTGGCGCGGAGCGCGCCGAGCGCGATCCGCCACTGCTCGGCGAGTGAGGTCATGCGGTCGCCTCGAGCGCGCGCGAGCGCTCGACGAGCTCGTCGTCGACGATCAATCCGTCGGCGAAGCTGATGATCCGAGACGCGTGCTCCGCCACGCTGCGCGAGTGCGTGACCATCACGATCGTCGCGCCTTCGCCGTTGACGCGCTCGAGGATTGCCATCACCTCCGCCGCGCTCGCCGAATCCAGGTTTCCCGTCGGCTCGTCCGCCAGCACGACGCTCGGACGCACCACGAGCGCGCGCGCGATTGCCACACGCTGCTGCTCGCCGCCGGACAACTGGCTCGGCATGTGCCGGGCACGCGCCGCAAGGCCGACCGCAGCGAGAGCCTCGAGCGCACGCTCCTCGCGCTCGCGCGGGCGAACGCCCGCGTAGACGAGCGGCAGCTCGACGTTCTTGAACGCCGACGAGCGCGGCAGCAGGTTGAACGCCTGGAACACGAACCCGATTCGAGCTCCGCGGATCCGCGCCCGGCGCGTCTCGCTGAGCCGCGACACCTCCTCCCCGACGAGCCGGTACGAGCCCGTCGTCGGACGGTCGAGACAGCCGAGAATGCCGAGCAGCGTCGTCTTTCCGGAGCCGGACGGCCCCATGATCGAGACGAAGTCGCCTCGTTCGACCGCGAAGCCGACGCCGCGCAACGCCTCGACGGAGACGTCGCCGCTGCGGTGAACCTTCGTTACGTCGGCGACATCGATGACGGGCGCGTCGCTGTCAAGCACTAATCGCCCTCTCCACCCGAGGCCGTCTGGGGCTCAGGCAGGGCGATCCGCTCGCCTGCGCGCAGGCCCTTGCGGATCTCCACGTTCTTGTTGCTCGAGAGACCGAGCGTCACCGCCCGCGGCGTCGAGTTGCCGTCCGCGTCGACCACGTTGACGATGGTTTGTCCGTCTTCGTCCTGAGAGACGGCGTCGACCGGCACCTGGATCACATTGGCGCGCCTCGCGACGACGATCCGCACGGAGACATTCATCCCCGGCCGCAGACGGGTCGACCGCGCGATGTCGACACGCACGGGGAACGTGACGACCCCGCCGGCATTGGTGCCGGTGAGGGCTGCGAAGGCGACCTTGCCGCGGAACGGCCTGCCCCCGAGCGCGTCGACGCGGACGATGGCGCGCATGCCGCGCGTGACCTGTGCGACGTCGAACTCGCTCAGGTCGACGTCCACCGCCAGCCGATCGAGATCCGCGACCGCTGCGATCGGCGTGAGCGAATCGACGGGTGCGCCGGGAACCGTGAGGAGCGCAGTGACCGTGCCCGCCTCGGGGGCGCGGACGGTGAGCAACGGCTTAGCGGTGCGCGCGGTGGCGAGCCGCAGCTGCGCTCCCACGACTTTGAGCCGTGCCAGAGCAATGTCGAATGCCGACGCGGGACCGCCGCGCGCACGCAGGACGGCGAGATCCGCTTCGGCCTTCAGGATGTCGAACCGAGCGGCTGCAACGTCGCTCTTCAGCGGCGGCGCGAGCAGCTGTGCGAGCTTTACGCGCGCGCTCTCGACCGCCTGCCGTGCCGCAGCGAGCGCGCCGCGCGAAGCTCCCGCCTTCAGCTTGCGCAAATCGGCGTTGGCGCGATCGACGTCGAGCTGCGCGGCTGTGACGTCGCCGGTGCTCGGAGGCGCGAGCAGGCGCTCGAGCCTCGCGCGCGCCGCATCCTGTGCCGCCCTCGCGGAAGCGATCTCCTGCGACAGCGCGCCCGACCCCGGCCGCAGCAGCAGCGCCAGGTCGGATTCGGCCTTGCGCACCTCGGCCTGAGCCGTTGCGACATCGGCGGGGCTCGGCGGCGCCAGCAGCTTGTCGAGACGCTGCTGGGCGAGGTCCACGTTCTTCTGTGCGAGCTGAATCGCTTCGGCCTGAGCCTCCGGCGATCCACCCTGAAGCGCCTCGAGGTCCGCCTGCGCGCGCCTCACGTCGAGACGGGCGGCGCTGATGTCAGCCGGCCGCGCGCCGTGCAGCAGCTGCGCGAGCCGAAGCCGTGCCGATGCGACTGCGCCGCGCCCGGCCGAGAGCTCTGCCGGAGTGGGCGGAGTTCCCTTGAGCGGATCACTCGTCCGCTTTTGCCGCAGCTCCTCGACCGCCGTCGCAACGTCGTTCCGCGCAAGCGAGATCGCCGAGGCGGCGGTGCCGCGGTCGCCCAGCAACGCCAGCGGCTGACCCGCGATGACATGCTGCCCGGGGACGACGAGGAAGCGCGTGACAGTTCCGCTCGTCTGCGGGAACACGGACGTCGCCGACGTCACAGCCGAGGTGGAGGTCCCGCCGGAGGCGGCCGCGACCGCGCCGGCAGGGGACGCCGTCGGCACGTTGATCTGGGCGGCGAGGCCCGACTGCACGATCCGACCGACACCACCGACAGTGACAACCACGCTACCGCGCGTCGCCTTGACGACGTTGGCGTCCGCTCCGGATGCCGCCGGCGCGCTTCCAAGCGACACGATTCCGAAGATCACTCCGGCGACGATCGCCGCGCCGATCACGAGGAAGAGCAAGCCGCGGCGCCGGATGTGCGTCTGTCCCAGTGATGTGACTCGCGACATGGTCATAACGTCAAGATCTCGTCAGACATTTGCGCGTTGAGATGAAGGCAACATGAACGGCAGACAAATGCGTTAGGAAGCCTTCTCGGCCGGCGGCGTCTTGCCGTAGACGCCTGGGCGCGTCGTGTAGGCACGCTTGTCGAGCTTCAGCGCTGCCGCCCGCGCCTGCGCCAGCGCCGCTCCGCTCAGGTGCACGAGCTTCGTCAGCGCCAGGACCTCCTTGTCGGGATCCTTCCCGAGCCAGCCGACACGGATGTTGCCGACGCCGAGAGCGAAGTACTTGAGCTGCGAGCCCGTCTCGCCGGGATTGAACTCGCGCGTGATCAGCACGTTCGTGTAGCAGCGGACAGGGACGCACGTCTTCTGCCCCGCCTTGTAGACCTGTGCGTGGTCGTTCCAGCTCACCGGCGGCGGCGCGTAGCCTTGCGAGTACGAGGACGTGCCCGTCTTCGGGCTCGCCTTCATCTCGATACCCGCCTTCGAGCCCTTGACCCCGGCGAGCCACGCCGGCGTGTCGACGATCTTGCCGCCCTCGTAGTCCTCCGGGTACTCGCCCGTGTGCCAGACGTTGCCGTCGTTGTCCTGCGCGAAGAACGCCAGCTCGGCCTCGACGAGCTCCCCGTCCGTGTAGTCGCGGTCCCAGATCACGACGTTGCGAACGCCGCCGACGACTTTGACCAGATCGGTGACGGTGAAGACGAGCCGCTTCTGCCCGTCTTTCGACTTGCCGGTGTACACGAACTGCGTCCCCGCCTTGTACGGCATCCACTTGTTGTCGACCGTCGTCGAGCGGTCGAAGTTGGCCGGGTCGAGGACATTCGCCGTCGCCGAGCTACGTGCACTCGCGGCCGTCCCCAGGATCAGCGCCACGCCGACGACGGCGGCGGCGGCGGCGAGACGACAGTTCACGTCAGCCCCCCATGCCCGCTTCCGCGCCAAGGAGCTCCACCGCCCCGACGGTCACGACCCTGGTGCCGGCGGCCGGGCCACTCGACAGGACCGCGCGGTCGCCCGCGATGTGGTCGACGACGATCGGCTCCCGCTCGAACGTGCGCGGCTTCGTGCTGACGTAGGTGCAGGTCTTGCCACTCGGCGTGTAGAGCACCGCCGAGAACGGGATGACCGTGCGTCCGGCCTCGGCCGTGGCAACCGCCGTCCGGACGCGAAGCCGTTGTGCCGCGTCGGCGCTCAGCCGGACGAGATAGGCGTCGCTGCCCGAGGCCTTTTCGACCGTGGCCGGCTCTGACGTCGAGCTCGAGCCGGACCCTCCGCAAGCCGTCAGGGCCAGCGGGAGAGCCAACGCCAGTGCGCCGAGCGCGAGGGTCTTCTGCCACCGCTTCATGTCTTCCTCCTCCACTCGAGCCCGATGGTCACGCTGCTGGTCCGCCGACGGGAACCGGTGCGACGCTCGGGGCGGGGGCCGTCCTGCTGCTCTTTCCGAACCTGAGGTAGAGGGACGGGAGGACGAACAGGTTCAGCAGCGTCGACGTCACGAGGCCGCCGACGACGACGATCGCCAGCGGATGCTCGATCTCGTGACCGGGGATGTTCCCGGTCACGACGAGCGGCACGAGCGCGAGGGCCGTCGCCAGCGTCGTCATCAGGATCGGCGAGAGCCGCTCCTGGGCGCCGCGGAGCACGAGCCCCGGTCCGAACTCCTCGCCCTCGTACAGCTCGAGGTGCTGGAAGTGGTTGATCATCAGGATGCCGTTGCGCGCGGCGATCCCGAACACCGTGTAGAACCCGACGAGCGATCCGAGAGACAGGATGCCGCCGCCGATCCAGGCCCCGAGCACGCCTCCGACCAGCGCCATCGGCAGCGTCAGGAAGGACAGCGTCGCGAGGCGGAAACTCCCGAATGACGCCTGCAAGAGCAGGAAGATCACGATCGCAGAGCCGATTCCGAAGATGAGCAACCGCCGCTGGGCGTCCTGACGCTCCTTGTACTCACCGAGCACGACCGCGTGGTAGCCGAGTGGGAAGCTGATCTTCTCGAGGCGATCTTCGATGTCGCTCACGACGGAGCCGAGCGCCCGCCCCTCGACCCCCACGAGCACGTCGATCACCCTCGACGTCCCTTCGTGGTGGATCACGTTCGGCAGCGGGGTGATCTTGGCCTTCGCGATCTTCTCCAGCGGAACGGTTCCGCCGGCCGGCGTGTCGATCGGAAGCCGGAGGATGCTCGCCACGCTGTTGCGCGTCGCGGGCGTGCTCCACATGTGCACGTCGTACGCCCTCCCGCCCCTGAAGATATCGCCGACTTCCTCGCTCTCGACCAGCGTCGCCGCGGCCCTGCGCACATCGCCCGGCTTGACGCCGTACCGCTGCGCGGCGGCGAGGTTCACCGTCACCTGCATCTGCGGCGTGCCTTCCTGGAACTCGACGTACGCCGGCTTCACTCCCGGAATCTTCGCGACCGCGTCCCGCACCTGTTCCGCCTTGCTGTGGATGGCGTTCAGGTTCGATCCGAAGATGCGGATGACGATCGGCTCGCTCGTCCCGGCCAGGACCTCGTTGATCCGCTCGTTCAAGTACGTCTCGACGTTGTTGAACGTCCCCGGGTAGTCGGCGATCGTGCTTTCGATCGCATCCCTCGTCGTGTTGTAGTCCGCCTTCGGGTCCATGGCGATCCAGTTCTCGCCGAAGTTGACGCCCGCGACCTCGTCGGCGAGGAATGCCTGCCCGATGTGCGTTCCCACGTGTGCGACGCCGGGAATCGACGCGAGCTCACCCTGCTCCTGCGCCACGATCCGGCGTTCCTCGGGCAGCGATGTGCCGGGCTTCGTGATGATGTGGCTGAGGAAGTCTCGCTCCTTGAACTCCGGGATCAGCGACTCCCCGAGGAAGGGCACGACCGCGGCCCCGACCAGGACGGTCGCGCCGACCGCGACGTACGCCCAGCGGGGTCGGTGCAGGACCCGCGAAAGCACGCTCCCGTACCCGGCCTTGAGCCATCTGACGAGGGGCGCGTCGCGGCGCTGATGCAGCGAGACCCTCGAGAGCATGATCAGGCTCAACGCCGGCGTGATCGTCAACGCGACGAGCAGCGACGCCAGCACCGCCAGCCCGTACGAGAGCACGAGCGGCCGGAAGAACGTGCCGGTCAGGCTGTGCAGCAGGTACACGGGCACGAGCGCGGCGATGATGATCAGCGTCGCGTAGACGATGGGGCTTCGGACCTCGAGCGAGGCCTCGAGCACCACTCGCGCCGTCGACCTCGTGTCGTCTTCCGGCCGGTGTTGCCGCAGGCGCCGCCAGATGTTCTCGATGCCGATGATCGCGTCGTCGACGACGACGCCGAGCGCGACCACGAACCCGGCGAGCACCATCACGTTCACGCTTTGACCACGCCAGTACAGGACTAGCGCAGCCGCGACGAGCGACAGCGGGATCGACACGAGGCTGATCAGCGCCGTGCGCCACTCGAAGAGGAACGCGCCGAGGACGAGGATGACGAGGAGCGCTCCGATCAGGAGCGACACGGTCAGGTTGTGGATCGACTTGTCGATGAAGTTGGCCGCGCGGAACACCTGCGTGTCGAAGGTGATCCCCGGCAGGCCGGGCTCGAGGTCCTTGATCGCCGCCTCGACGCCGTGCGTCACGTCGAGCGTGTTCCCCCACGGATACTTCTCGACGATGAGCAGCAGCCCCGGGCCGCCGTTGATGACGGCGTCACCGCCGAGGGGCATCGTGCCGATCTTGACGTTCGCGATGTCGGCCAGCCGCACGACGTTCGCGCCGCTCTTCCTCACCGCGATCTGTGAAAGGTCGTTCGCCGTCACGATCGGGAGGTCGTGCTCGATCACCAGTCTCTGGTTCGGCGTGTCGACGAACCCGCCCGTCCCGATCCTGTGCCCGTCAGCGAACCGCAGGAGGCCCGCGTCGACCGCGTTCGAGGTCGCCTCCATCGCCGCGTCGAGCGAGATGCCCTGCTGCCGCATCCGATTCGGGTCGGCTTCGACGAGGTACTGCTTCAGGTGCTCGCCCCAGATCGCGACGTTCGCGACGCCGGGCACGCGGAGGAGGCGCGCCCGGATCTTCCAGTAGGCGATCGTCGAGAGGTCCTGGATCGAGATTGTCTTCGACGAGACGCCGATCTTCACGACCCGCGCGGTGGTAGAGGTGGCCGGCATGATCGTCGGCGGAGCAGCCCAGGTCGGCATGCTCGGCGTGATCGCCGTCACGCGCTCCTGGACGACCTGCCGCACGTGCAGCAGATCGGTTCCGGGCTTGAACAGGAGCTCGACGGAGGACAGCTGCGGCACCGACTTCGACCGGATGAGGTCGAGCC
The DNA here is from genome assembly GCA_046724095.1 of Actinomycetota bacterium. GTDB lineage: Bacteria > Actinomycetota > Thermoleophilia > Gaiellales > Gaiellaceae > 3-1-20CM-4-69-9. The sequence goes on from JBKOVW010000150.1 coordinate 8,170, forward strand.
CCGGCACCCCCGTCAGCGACTGCTCGAGCGGGGTGCTGACGAGCTCCTCCACCTCCTTCGCCGTCAGCCCACTGCAGAGCGTCTGCACCTCGACGCGCGGCGGCGCGAACTCGGGGAACGCGTCCACCGGCATGGCGCGCAACTGCTGGGCGCCGAAGACCATGAGTGCCACGCCGGCGGCGACCAGGATGTACCGGAACTTCAGGCTCGACCCAACGATCCATCGCATCATCTCGGCGACCTAGTCCTCTTCGATCCCGCCGTACTCGACCCCCCAGATCTCCGTCGCGCCGTTGGTGACCACGACGGTGCCGACGCGCGGCCCGCTGCTGAGCACCGCGGCGTCGCCGTGGATCCGGGCGACGGTGATGTCCTTCCGCTGGTAGACGCGACGAGCCGGGCTCGCGTACGTCCACGTGCTGCCGTCCGGGTCGTAGAGGACGGCCGCGTAGGGGATAACGGCGCGGCTGGAGCTCGGGTCGCTGCGGACGGGCACCGTCTTGACCCCGAGCCGCTCCGCTGCGTCGGCGGTCAGCTTGACGCGGATGCTGTCCGTCCCGGGAACGTGCTCCGTGACGGCGGCCTCGGGGCTCGCCTCCTCGGCGGACGTGCCTCCGCAGGCCGTTGCGAGCAGCGGGAGCGCCAGCAGCACCAGCATCGTCGCGAGCCAGCGGCCTTGCCTCGTCATCGTTCCGACTCCGGTACGGCGCGTGTCTCGGTGACCGTGACGGCGGGCGCCGCCGGGGCGGCGGGGGCGGTAGCCCCGCCCGCGACGCCGCCGCGGGCGAGCTCGTCGAGCACGGCGGTAAGGTCAGCGGGCTCACGTGCAGCCTCCCGCTCCGCGGCGCGGCTGACCCCGAAGCGCACGTACAGAACCGGCAGCACCAGCACGTTCAGCGCGACCGTTGTGATCAGGCCGCCGACGAACACGACGGCGATCGGGTGCAGAAGCTCGAGCCCGGGCCTGCTGCCCAGGATCAGGACCGCCACGGAGAGCAGCCCGGCCGTCGTCGCCGTCATCGCGACCGGCACGAGTCGCTCGCGTGCCGCGCGCATGATGACGCCGGCCCCGAACTCCTCCCCTTCGTCCGTCTCCAGCTGGCGGATGCGGTCGAAGAGCAGCAGCCCTGCGCGCGCGGCCAGCCCGAAGACCGCGAACAGCCCGATGTAGGAGCCGAACGAGAGCTTGCCTCCTGCCGCGAGCACCGCTGCCGGAGCGCCCAGGACGGCGAGCGGAAGCGTGAGCATCGCGAACGTCGCGAGACGCCAGCTACCGAGCAGCACCTGCAGGAGCAGGAGCATGCCGACCACGGCGGCGATCGCGATCGAGATCAGACGCCAGGTCGGCTGAGTGTCGGCCGCAAGGATCTCGGCGTGATACTCGATCGGGAACCTGAGGCTCTGCAGCGAGCCCTGCACGTCCCTCACCACCGCGTCCCGGTCGCGCCCGCTCACGCTCGCGCCGACGTCGACGTAGCGCGAGACGTCCTGCCGCTTGATGATGCCCGGGCTCGGGGCGATGTGCACGTCGGCGACGTCGCCTAGGCGCACCTGCCCGCCGCCCGGCGTGTCGATCAAGAGCTGACGGATGCTCGTGAGGTTGGCGCGAATGCTCGGCACGC